>JALEZF010000114.1 GCA_022773025.1 Clostridium sp.
AGAGTTAAATTTATTTAAATATTCTTCCCAAGCATCATTATCTAATTTTTTATACATAAGCAACCTCCCTATTGATGATCTTTTACTTAAGTTTATCAATGAGAGGATGTGTTTTCTAGGTACTTAATTTTTGAAGCTTACAAAAATATCGTTCATTTCATCTCTCCAATCTGATTTTTAGGTAAGAAAAAAGCAGTCAATCCTAAGACTAACTGCTTTGTGTGTATGGATATGAAATTGTAAAACTGGAGTTTATCATCACTTTACTATCGCATATATTTCATTCACATAGCTGCTGGCATTGTTAATCGAAAATTCGCCATGATACATTTTCGCAAGAACCCGCAATGAACTTCCATGCAGCGTTTCATGTATTTTTCTTGCAGAGATTTGCATCGCACGGTTTTCTCTGTCTCCTACATATATGCTGATTTTTGCCGAGCAATTTTCAATGGAATTTTTTAGCGAATATAGAGAATTAGCCTGTAAGAAAGCTATCATATTTTGCTTAGTAACGCCACAAGTATCTCGATAATATTCATCAAACAGATTAGGTTTTATTCGTAGTGATTTTAATTGTAATTTAGAAAACCATTTATGACGAATCAATCCATAACAGCTTCCGAATGCAGGCTTAATCAAAGAGTAGACAAATTTGGAAGGAACAACTAAAGCGCTCTCAATCATTGCATATTGGCAAATATCTTTTCGCTGAGATAATATTTCAAGCAATATCTGACCACCAAGAGACAGACCTCCCATTAGCAAGACAGAACCACCAAATTTCTCGTCGATAAAGGCGATAATTTCCGCAGCATTACTTTCGATTGTCGAAAAGTCTTTATCACTTTCTGCGTGACCATCCAATATCGGAAGGATTACACAAAATTCATCTTGAAGCATTTCTGCCTCTTCACGATAATTCCACCACGACAAACCGCCACAATGCAAGAGAACTATCACATCACTATTTTGTTTTCCATATTCTTTGTAATTCATTCTCTTTCACCTCGCCATCAAATTCCAATTTTCTCAATTCTATAAGCTGTAATTTATAGTACTATCTTCTTCCATTTTCTGATTTTTGTTCTGAAAGATCCAAAAGGTGCAACAGTATTCACATGAATAAATTTATATACTTCCCATACTGCTGTTTTAGTCGCTTCATCAGCCCATTTTCTCATATGTGGTTTAAATAATTCTTCCTCACTTAACGAATCAATCATTGCATAAATAGAATTAATATTTTCATTCAACCTAGCCTTCAACTCTTGCAGGGATAAATGAGCGTAGGTATCCGTGAACCACTGATATAATTCACCAAGTTGATTCCATTTAAATTCATCCGATGGTGTCTTCACTTGAAGTCCCTTTCTTTCATATTCTTCCCATTTAAGAACTAAGGTTGTCCATCCCACCTGATAAGCAAGGTTTTCTGCTGGAGTTCTATCAACTTCATCAACTCTCTTATCTTTTAAGGTTTCTGGAATATTATCAAATTCTGAAATATATTTCTCAAATGTTTTATTTATTTCAGTTTTTAGTTCTTCTTTATTTTCGTATACTCGCAAAAAATCACCTCCACAACTTCTAATTTGTCTATTTCTTCATACCTATATTATACTATTCTCATATCAGCACAACAATAAAATTTTATGCACCGATAATCTTGTTGAACAGTTCTAAAAGCACATCTTTTACACCGCCAGCATTAAACACCAAGCCGACGGCAATCAAGGCAACCACTAAGAAGCCAATGAGCTTTGAAAACTCTCGCTTAAACCCTAAGTAGATACCGATTACTACGATTGCCATTAACACTAATGACTGTGCGTTGCTTAAAAACCATTGATACAAATTCTGTCCGAAATTCATGTTATTTGTCCTCGCTTTCTTTTTGTAGTGGTCAAGCATTTTTGTAACACTTTGTTCGATAAATATCTAACTGTAACGTGCCTCCATAGGTGTTAAATAATTATTGTATGAATGAGGTCGAACATAATTGTACCAGTTGATATATTTCATTGTAAGCTCGTCCATCATTTCAATACTTGAAAATGAAGTAACATTATAAAAATTACTTTTGAAAGTGTTATAAAATCTCTCCATAGGTGCATTATCATAAGGGCAACCTGCCTTACTCATGCTTTGAGTTACATTGTTATCTTTGCAGAAATTAACAAACTTTCCAGCCAGGTTTAGAATGCATAACTACTGCACATAAATGAAGTTCTTTATTCATGTATTTATGCATAGTGGTATTACTAATGTCATAGCCATAACGCTTAATAAAAATGCGCATAGCTCTATAGCCTATAACACGGTTATTATTGTAATAAACATATTTTATAAGCTCAAAAATTCGTGTTAAGCACTTATGATATTCTCGCTTTGCATCCTTTTTATAATTGTAGTAACAGTTAGGGCTAATGCCAAACTGCTGGCATAACCATCTTAAACCAAATATATTTTTATTATCATCGATGAATCGATATACCATTAATCGATTTCCTTTGCGAAGAATGCCGCTGCTTTTTTTAAGAAAGCAATCTCTTTATCTTTCTCGTTAAGAAGTTGATTTAATCTTCTTATTTCCTTAGCTTCATTTGATCCAGATGTTGTGCTTGTGGTATAAAAGCATTCTTCCCTGTACTGGTTAACCCATTGGCTAACAGTACTTTTGGCAATATTATAATCAGCAGCAATCTGAACTGTTGACTTATTGCCAGCCATATAGGCTTTCACTACTTTCTTTTTGAAGTCTTCGCTGTAACGTACTGACATAATGATATCCTCCTTGCTTTGAATCATATTATAATATATTATTCGAACAAGGTGTTACAAATTTAGTTTACCACTACAGGTAATAAAATAGCCGTCCAATAAGAACGGCTGAAAATAGAAAAGGAACGTCATTTTAGGCGTTCCATAATCTATGAATTATTCAATTTTTTCTTGTTTCAATACTGATGTGCTGTACCATATCTTTGCATATCTAAGAAAACTTGCGTATCAAGGCTCATTCAATGGTAGTAAATAAGTAGTAAATTGATGTTTTTGTTTCCTTGAAAATGCTGATAGATACTGTGTTTTAGCGGATAATCAGATTTTTATTGTGTTTTTTTTAAATAAGTACAAAATTAATCTTAGCATAACTTTTAGAGTTTAGGTAAAAAGTTATGGGATTCAAGTGGTTAGAAGAGTCTAAATTAATAAAGCATACCACAACCTTAAATGGCTAATACTAAAGAAAAATTATTATTAAGGTGAAGGTATTATGAATAAAGAACGAATTTTTATCTTAATTTCATGTTTAGCATTGATATTTGGCACATACGTTTTTTATAACAAAATTAGAAGCTATAGTGAATTAAAAAAGTCTGAAAATGAAAAAGCTGTTTTAGTCATTCCTATAATAAGTGATGTACATATAGGTGGTTTTGGAGCTGATATAAAATTTCAGGAAGTTTTAAAGGACTATAGGGATCTTTATGAAGATTATGATGCCATCGCTATAGTTGGGGATATTGTTGACAATTCTAAAACTACAAATTATGAAAGATTTAAAGAAATACTATATAAAGAGATTCCAGATGGAGCTGATACCATAATAGCCATGGGAAATCATGAATATTATTTTGAAAATCTTTCAAAGAAGCAGTATGAGTATAGATTTTTAAAGGAAATTGGAAGAAATGCCCTTTATTATGATAAGTGGATAAAAGGATATCATTTTATAGCTTTAGCTCCTGAGCATCAGGAGAGTGCTATGATATCAGAAAATCAAATTACTTGGCTTAAAGAAAAATTAAAAGAGTCAAAGGATTCTAGACCTATCTTTGTGTTTCTACATCAGCCTTTTAAAGATACGGTGTTTGGAAGTGAAAATGGAAGTGATATAGAAAACAATGATGAGTTATACGACATATTGAAGAGTTATCCTCAGATTATCTTCTTTAGTGGACACTCACATTATGACCTTGAAAGTGAAAAGACTTTTTTCAAAAGGGAATTTAATATGATAAATACATCGTCTATATATTATGTTATGAATTATGAAGATACTAATGAGCCCATTTATAAGACTCAGGGGCTAGTGGCAGAGATATATAAATCAAAGGTTGTAATAAGAAGAAGAGAGTTTATAACCAAGGAATGGATAGGAGAACCTTACATAATAAAGTATAAAAATGACACTTACAAAAGTGTAAGATAACTGTAATGTTAAAGTGTAGATTTAGTAGCTATAATATAATAAAATGGATGTATCAGGGGAGGAGATTTCATGAAGAAAAAATTCACCTTTATTATAATTGTGTTTCTTATGATATTTTTGGGAAATGCTATAGCTACAAATGTGATTTCTAAAAAATACAATGTGAATAGTGATGTTAAGGATAAAATAGAAGAGAATATAAGAACTTATGTGACTCTAGATAAGATGCCTAAAGCCCTTAAAGAAGGGGTAATTTATTCAGAGGATAGAAGATTTTATAAACATGGTGCTTTTGATGTTAAGGCAATAATAAGGGCCACAGTTGAAAATATAAAGGCTGAAAGAATTGTCCAAGGTGGAAGCACCATAACTCAGCAGCTTTCAAAGAATCTTTATTTAAGCTTTGACCAAAATCTTTCCAGAAAGATAGAAGAGGTCTTTATAGCACAGAAGCTAGAAAAACTCTTTACAAAAGATGAAATTCTAGAGATGTATCTTAATGTGATATATTATGGGGAGGGAGCTTATGGAGTGCAAGAGGCTAGCCAAAAGTATTTTAATAAAAATGTTTGGGAACTAAATGAAGAGGAATGTGCAGAAATGGTCATTATTCCTCAAGCTCCAAGTTTAAACAACCCTATCAGAAACCCAGAAGGTTTTAAAAACAGCAATAAAAATTTAGTATTCAACTAATATTATAAAAAAGTTGATACGTTTGATAAACTTCCTTTGTAGCTGCAGTTAAATTTGTGAGTTATTAAAAATCAAAGGTTAGAAGTACAAAAATGTATTTCTAACCTTTTTGGTTGAGTAAAAAGAAATTTTACAAAGCTATTTTATCAAACCTTGTTCTTTCAAATAGTCATTTGCTACCTTCTCAGGACTTTCGTTTAATTTGTCTACTTTGTAATTTAGTTCCATCATAGTCTTTGCGTCTAATTTGCCGCTTAGCATATTTATTACATCTTTCACTTCTGGATATTTTTCTAATGTATCCATTCTTATGACTGGAGCTGCATGATAAGGAGGAAAGAAATTCTTGTCATCTTCTAATACAGTAAGGTCAAAGGCTTTCAGTAGCCCATCAGTAGAAAAAGCGTCTATGACCTGACATTCATTATTATCTATTGCAGTGTATCTTAAACTTCCATCCATAGCCTTTATGCTACCAAACTCAAGACCGTAAACATCTTTCATACCCTTAAGTCCATCTTCTCTATTTTCGAATTCCATAGTAGGGCTTATAGTGAAATTTTTGCTGAATTTCGCAAGGTCTGAGATTGATTTTATATTGTATTTTTTAGCTGTCTCTGGATTCATAGCTAGGGTATAGGTGTTGTTGAATCCGAGAGGGTCAAGCATAGTTAGACCAAACTTATCTTCTATTGAAGTTTTAACGTGACTGTATGCTGTATCAGCATCATTTATCATGGGTTCATCAAGAACACTTATCAAAAGAGTTCCTATATAATCAACATAAACATCAACTTCTTTAGAGTTTATAGCTGAAAGCATCACGGAACTTCCATTCAAATTAAGTTTTCTATCTACATTAAGGTCAGTATTGCCCTCCAATAAATCCGCTACCATATTTCCTAATATAAGCTGTTCAGTGAAGCTTTTTGAACCTACAACTATGGTATCTTTTTTGGGAGCAAATAATTTTGAAGCGCTAGTCACTATCATTGTAATAGCTAAGATCACAAGAACTACTTTAAAACCTATAGATACCTTCTTTTTCTTTCCATCAGCAGGAACTATTCCTTTAGGACAAACTAACAATTCTATTTTTCCAAAGATATAGTCTACTAAAAGGGCTAATATACATGAAGGGATAGCACCAGCTAGTATCATATTGTTATTTACTGTTTGAACACCAGAGAATACAAGATATCCAAGGCCACCGGCACCTATGAAAGCTGCTAGTGTCATAAGTCCTACTGCAGTAACAGCGGATATTCTCACTCCAGCCATGATTATAGGAAGAGCTAAAGGAAGTTGAATTAATCTTAAAATCTGATTTTTAGTAAGTCCTATTCCCTTAGCAGACTCTATTAATGTGTCATCTATATTGGTTAAACCAGTGTAGGTATTTTTCACTATTGGAAGGAGAGAATATATTACAACCATGATTATGGCTGGTTTACTTCCTATTCCTAAAATGGGAATTAAAAGTCCAAGTAGTGCCATGGAAGGAACAGCTTGTATAACGTTTATGCAGCCTATTATAGGCTTTCTTATGGATTTAATCTTTGTTATAAGTATTCCAATGGGAACACCGATAAGTATTGCAGCTATTATAGACCAAAAGGTTAGGGTAGCATGTTGGAATAAAAGGCTTAATATCTGATCTTTTTTAGATATTATAAATTCTAAAAAATTACTCAAGGAAGGTCACCCCCGTTTCTAAAAATTGCTCACTTAATACAGATATAAGTGAACTTCTTGTAACGAGTCCTACCAATTTTCCAGCTTCATCTGTAACGGGAACATAGCCTATGGAATTTTCCTTCATCATCGTAAGTATGTCCAATAGATTGTCATCAGCTTTTACTGAAAAAACATTATGTTCCATTATATCTTGAAGCATCATATTACGATGACTTTGTTTTGTTATGTCCTTTAAGGTTACAATTCCTATAAGAGTATCTTCCTTGTCAACAATGAGAAGGCTGTCAACTTTAGTGGAACGCATTATATTTATGCCTTGGAATATAGTTCTTTGGGCTCTTATAGATATAGGATCCTTTATCATAATATCCATAGCTTTTATGAATTCAGGCTTGTCCCAAACTCTATTATCACCTATGAAGTTTTTTACAAATTCATTTGCTGGTTTCCTAAGAATGTTTTCAGGATTGTCAACTTGAGCAATGACACCATCATGCATTATACATATTTTGTCCCCAAGCTTTATTGCTTCATCCATGTCGTGAGTGACAAAGATTATAGTTTTCTTTAGTTCTTGTTGAAGTGAGAAAAGTTCTTCTTGAAGTGAATTTCTTGTAATTGGATCTAATGCACTAAATGGCTCGTCCATCAGTATTATATCGGCATCTGTGGCAAAAGCTCTAGCCACACCTACACGTTGCTGTTGACCTCCGCTTAATTCTCTTGGATATTTATCCATGTATTTTTCGGGGTCTAAGCCAACTAGGTTTAAAAGGTCAAGGGTTTTCTTACATATAGAGTCTTTGTCCTCTTTCTTCAATTTGGGGATAAGTTCTATATTTTCCTTAATAGTAAGATGTGGAAAAAGGCCTGTGCTTTGGATTACATATCCTATACCACGACGCAGACCTATTGTATCCTCTTTTGAAATATCTTTTCCATCTATAAGGATGGTTCCAGAGCTAGGTGAGATGAGTTTATTAATCATCTTAAGAGTAGTAGTTTTACCACAACCACTTGGCCCTATAAGTACCATTAAAGTTCCACTTTCTATGGTCAAATCAATATCCTTAAGTATAACATTAGATCCAATAGTCTTAGATACGTGCTTAAATTCTATCAAAGTATCAACTCCTATCTTTACCAAGTAACAACTTAAATATGCGAGTATAAGTTGTTATCAACCAATATATCATAAGTTTTTGAATATTGCAAATGTATTCGTGGGATTTTACAAAATATACATATATTGATTTTCAATTTTTATACCTCATGCTTTTGCGAAAAATAAGTGATATAATATAAGAGTATTAAAAAACTGGGGGGTAGAAAATGAATATATCTATTAATAAAGAATATGTTTTAAAAACTGCAGAAGAGATACTGAAGTTCAATAGTCCTACAGGTTTCTGCTTCGAAATCATGGACATAATTAAGAAAAAAGCAGAGGGCTTTGGTTATGATTTTGAAACTAACAATAAAGGCTGTGGAATAATAACAGTGCCAGGAAAGAGCAATGATAAGGTAATAGCGCTTTCAGCTCACGTGGATACTTTAGGAGCTATGGTTAGATCTGTAACACCTAATGGAACATTAAAGTTTACATTGCTTGGTGGACCTATAGTTCCAACTTTAGATGCAGAATATTGCACTATAAGAACGAGAGAAGGAAAATGTTATTCAGGAACATTTTTAAGTACAAGTCCAGCAGCTCACGTTTTTAAAGATAGTACAAGCAAGACTCGTGATGCTGAAAATATGGAAATAAGAATAGATGAAGTAGTTCATTCTAAGGAAGATGTAAATAGTCTTGGAATATATCCAGGAGACTTCATATTTATAGATCCTAAAACAACTATAACAGAAAGCGGGTTTATAAAATCTAGATTCATAGATGACAAGGGAAGCGTTTCTTGTCTTATGGGATTATTAGAACTTTTAAAGAGAGAAAACATAGTTCCAGAATATACAGTAAAGGTATTTATATCTATATATGAAGAAGTTGGACATGGAGCATCATATATACCAAAGGATGTCACTGAGATGATAGCAGTTGACATGGGATGTATAGGTGATGACCTTACATGTACAGAATATGACGTATCAATCTGTGCAAAGGACTCTAGCGGACCTTACGATTACAATATGACAACTAAGCTTGTAAACTTAGCAAAAGAAGCAGAGCTTAAATATGCTGTAGATATTTATCCATACTATGGTTCAGACGTAGGAGCTGCACTAAAGGGTGGAAATGACATAAGAGGAGCCCTTATAGGACCTGGGGTTCACGCTTCTCACGGCATGGAAAGATCCCACTACACAGCATTTGAAAATACCATAAAGCTTATATATTTATATATAATGAGCAAATAATTTTGAGTTGAATTTTTGATAACAAAATGCTTTCGTCAAAAATTTCGTCAAAAATAATTTTTAAAGATTTTAAACTAAAAGACAGCAGAAGTGATTTTGCTTTCTTTTAGTTTAAAAGAAATTTGATATATCATATTATTTTTAGCATAAAATATAATATATATATCTACACAGCAAATGTTAAATAATGTAATATTATTCGTGAAATGAATTAATAATGTTCATGAGATGCAAATTTTATACAGTCAAAACAATAAAAATTAATATATAAAGGAGGAGTTCTATGACGGAATTAATGATAATAGCTGGTTTAGTATTAATTATTTGTATAACGTCAACTAATGTATTGTATAAATTTGGTGTGCCCATGCTTCTTATATTTATTATATTGGGCATGCTATTTGGGTCAGATGGATTAGTAGGCATTTATTTTGATAACTATGAATTAGCAAGTAAGTTATGTTCCATAGGTTTAGTATTTATTATGTTTTATGGAGGTTTCGGAACAAACTGGAAGATAGCTAAACCTATAGCAATACCGTCAATATTGATGTCTTCATTAGGGGTTGTAATTACAGCAGGTTTTACCGGCTTATTCTGCCACTTGGTAATAAAAACTACGTTACTAGAAGGATTGTTAATAGGCGCAATAGTGGCCTCCACAGATGCTGCATCAGTATTTGCTGTTTTAAGATCACAAAAATTAAATTTAAAAGGATCATTAGCATCACTTTTAGAAGTAGGAAGTGGAAGTAATGATCCAATTGCTTATATGATGACTCTTGTAGTATTGACTATGATGAAGAATTCTGGTGAATTAAGCTTGGGCACAGTGATACCCTTGATATTTATGCAAATTATATTTGGATTAACAATAGGTTTTTTATTTGCAAAGTGTACAGTTTATATACTTAGATATTCAAACTTTGAGGTAGAGGTATTTTATACAATTTTTGTAACTGCAGTTGCAATACTTTCATATTCATTTAGTGAGATTTTGGGTGGAAATGGATATTTAAGTGTGTATATTGCGGGAATAATAATAGGAAATAGTAAGATACCTCGAAAGAAAAGTATGTTTCATTTCTTTGATGGCATTTCCTGGATTATGCAAATAGCATTATTTTTTATACTAGGCCTTCTATCTTTCCCATCAAGACTACCTTATGTTACAGGAACTTCAGTATCTATATCTGTATTTATGATATTAATTGCAAGACCACTGGCTACATTTATAATACTTAGCCCATTTAAATTTACAATTAAGGAAAAGCTATTTATATCATGGGTTGGACTTAGAGGAGCGGCATCTGTTGTATTTGCAATATTTGCAATTACATATGGAGTTAATGTAGATAATGATATATTCCATATAATATTCTTTATAGCTTTATTTTCTGTTGCAATACAAGGAACGCTTATACCTAAGGTTGCTAGATTACTAGATTTAGTTGATAAAGAAGATGAAAGTTCAGTGTTGAAAACATTTACTGATTATACAGGGGAAATAAATACTGATTTGTTAGAAGTCAGCATAACAAATGATAATAAGTGGATAGACAAAATGATTATGGATGCAAATATACCGGAGGAAATACTTATTGTTATGATAAAACGAGATAATAAAATACTAATTCCTAAAGGTTCTACTGTGATAAAAGGTGGAGATACGCTAGTTCTAAGTGGTAAAAATATAAAAAATTTAATATAGAAGTAGTTGGAACTTTCCAGAGTTAGAAGCTTAAGAAGGTATTTGTTTTTAAATGAGGGATGAGCTTTTGAAAATTAAAGTGGTTTTGACATGGAATTTATGAGGATGAACCTATAGAAACATTAGTAGAGTAATATGATATTCAAAATGTTTGGTTTCAAAATTCTAATAAACTATTTCCATTTATCATAATGGTAGATGGAAGACCAGCTGGGTTTGATTTGGTATCAACTGGTGAATTTGATCCTAAAGAAATGGATTATTACCTTTATGAGTTCTTTTTGTTAAGACTATATAGAGGAAAAGGAATTGCATCCATTGCATCAAAGCAGATATTTGATAAATTTCCAGGTAAATGGGGATTATATGTGTCGCCAACAGGGACCAATCCAAGAGCAGAGAGGTTTTGGAGAAAAACTATTAAGGATTATACAAATGAAAACTTCTAAGAAAAGCATGATGCAACATTTGATGGAGATAAATTAATATTTATAATTAATAACATTAGTTTCTAAATTCTTTGTGCCATGCTCTAGTTCTACATTTATTCCTAGGGTGAAATCCTCTAGAGTAAAACTTTCTTTCTCGAAAGATATACCAAGTATGTCGGCAATTTCATTTGCTTCACTTTGTGTGAATGAAGTTCGAGTGAAGGAGGTGCGAAGGTCACAATAATTAAAAAGCATTGATTGAGATCCAAATCTTATATTATTCTTAGTAATAGAATATTCTAAGAAACAAAAATGTGTGTAGTTAAAAATTAGCATATGAAAAACTCCTAGAATTAATATGACCCACATAAGTTAAAACTAAAAATTTAACTTATGTGGGTCAGTTCAAATATCGAAAATTTTAAGAGTTTTGAATTTAATTATTACATGAATTTTTTCCATTTAAAAATTATAAGTTCTATAATTATTATAAAAAATATTATAGATGAAAGAATGTAAAAACCATTTGCGCTATCTATTAAAGGCATAGCATCGAAATTCATGCCAAAGGCTCCTGTTATTATTGTGGCAGGAAGAGCTATTATAGTTATAATGGTTAAAAGCTCCATGGTTTTGTTCATTCTGTTAGAATAAATGGAGTTGAAAATCTCTATGCAGGAGTAAATTGAGGATTCCACATCATCCACCATTTGCAGAGTGTAATTGAAGGAAAAAAAAAGCTTATTGTATAGGCTTTCATCCTTGAAGGTTTCCTCTAAATAAGTCACCATGGACTTATAGTAATTTACAAAACGTTTTATTATGGAAGAAGTTTTTTTATCTTTTAGGATTGTTTCCATTTGAATTTGATTTTTGGTCAACGCTTCTTCGAATAAATCATCTACCATTTCATCCATTTTTAGAAGTCTCTTATCATAAATCATGCATAGGTATTCAAATACACTTAAAAGGGCATATTTGCTTCCGAGATTTTTTTCTAGAGATAATTTTTCTATTAAAAAGGAAGTGAAGTCATTATCCTTTATATAAAGAAGCAGTTTATCCTTTTCTAATATTCCTTGAATCTTCTGCTTATGATTTCCAGTGATGTATGGAATATTCATTATTATGGTGTCCTTATTTATTATGTCTATATCCTTATCTACATTTTGATAAGCGGGTTTACTCGAAAATATATCTTCTAGCTTATCTGATATGTAGACTAAGGCAGTGCTGTCCTCCATAAATTCTTCAATAGATAAATCATCTTTTACAGTTTTGTCCAAATAAATAGATATAGCCATATACTATGAAAGTTCACCTACCTCTCATAGTATAGTGTTCATTATTGTATAGAAAAAAATTCGTCAGATATTTTTCCATTTAAGGAAGGTGAAAGTGAATTTAATTTGCTTAAAAGTTTAGATTTATTGTCTCCTGTCATAGGAGTTGGAGCATAGTCATTTTTATAATCCACAGAAGAAATAGAAGTTGGAATTACCTTGTAATCCATTGTTTCTATGGCACCATTTAAAGTTTTGACCTTTGCCTGAATTATAAATGTACGCTTGTCAGAAGGATTAAAGTTTCCTCCAAAGCTGAAATTACCTAAAGAATACACTATGAGTTTATTCTTATAGTTTTCTAAAGATTGAATAACGTGAGGATGAGAACCCAGGATCATGTCTGCACCTTCATCGATGGCAAAATGAGCTAAATTAACTTGCACGTCATAAGGTTCATATTGTCTTTCGATACCCCAGTGGAAATAAGGAATTACAATAGATCCATTGGCCTTTCCTTCTTTTATATCCTTTGAAATTTGATTTTTTAATTCAGTACTAAAGGACCAGCCTTCATAGCCAAGGAATAGGAATTTTACACCCTTAATTTCTTTTTCTATTTTATAATTCTTTCCGCAAAAATCAACTTTACTTGCGGAAAGTGTTTCTACAGTATCAGTGAGACCTTTTTTGCCATAATCATTCATATGATTATTTGCAAGAGTAACTCCTTCTATACTTGAAGAAGTAAGTATATTTACATAATCTTTGGGTCCTTTAAAGTGATATACTGTACCGGCCCCTTTATCTGCTTTTGCAGTAGCATCTGTAAGGGGAGTTTCAAGATTCACTAAAGTGTAATCGTCCTTAGAGAAAATGTCGTAAACATTTTTAAAAAAATAAGAGTAGTTTTTATTTTGGCTATCAAACATGGCAGGAAGACTGCCAGAATATCCAAACTTAGTATCAGTACCTAAGGTGCAATCTCCGGCAAATGTTAAAAGGATTTCTTCTCTAACTTCTTTTTTTTCAGGCTCCTTTTCTGGAATTGTTTCTGGTTCTTTATCACAATCAGATGCTAGAGTGGAAGTATCAGGATTTTTACTTTCCTTCGAAGATAATTTTAAAGCTGCAAGAAGACCTCCTAATAGAAAACATAAAGTTAGTATTATTACGGCAGCTTTTCGTCTTACAGATTTTTTTCGTCTCAGTTGTCTTTTGTTATTGTTCTCAGTTCTTTTACCCATGGTAACCTCCATATAATATAAAAAATAATTGTATAATTTAAATTTTCATAAACTATATGAAGATTATATTATATACACAAGAATAAAATATTAAATTTTGGTATCAATATATAAAAATGATAAATATTATAAAAATAAAATAGTATGAGACAAAAGCTTTAAAGTTTCTGCTTCATACCACTTTAGATTAAAGTTACTTTATATTGTGAGTTAAATATAGGCGCATACGGCTGCTCCACAAAAAATATAGATTTGCATCGTACTCTTTTACACAGGATAAAAAAAACTCTAGGTCTTCTTTTTTATGAAGTCCCTTCATAAGATGCCTTGGATAGGGCACCTTCTTTTTGTAATTTTGTTTTGGGTCTATAACCATTAGAGACATGTCATCTTGAACGTACAAATCTTTGCAGCGTATATCAAGTTTTTTAAAACCAAGAGCTTTAAACTCTTTTATAAGTAAGATTAGGTTTAAGGCAAGTTCTTTATTTAAAGGATGATCCTTCAAATATTTATCTAATCTATGTCCACCGACAAATTCTCTGACTATATAATTGTCGCTGTATTGGTATACTTTTGGGAAATGCTTTGATTTTTTGCTAGCTCTACTTAAGATATAATATTCATCATGACATACTTTGCTTTCGCTAAATACTTTAAGTACCTTATTATCGGGGAGCATATAAACTATCCCGTTATTGCCTATACCTAAAATTTCACTTGAACGAAGAAGTTCTTCTATATCTTTGTCCCATTTAAGGAGGTATCCATTACGTCTAGTCATAAATCCTCTCTATCTATATAGTGATTTAATTTAGTATATTCTAAAGAATAGAAGAGTGTTACAAAATATGGAATACATAATGAGAGAAGGAAAAGAAGGCAGCATTTTTTTTATTGCATTTTCAATTTAATATGCTATAATTTAATTAAGAAATGAAGCAAGATTTCTGAGATACACGACAAGCTCTTATTTTGAACCTACAGTACTTAAAAGGGAGTCTTATATTTTAATGTTGATTTGTAGACCTATAAGCCCTATTTAGGCATGGAGAGATTGAAACGTTATTGCGGACACCCACCTATCTAATAGATAGGTGTCAAAATCAGGGCAACGGTATTTTGGAGCTAACTTTAAAAGTTAAGGGAGAGCAATCTCCCTTATTTATTTTTGTCTTTAAATAATAATGATTATTATGGAATTTTATTTATTAGTATGGTATAATATAGTTAATAAATATTTCGGAGGATGATAAAGATGGATATAAAAGAAAAAGTATTAGAGGTTTTAAAGAATTCAGAGGAGCCGATGAAAGCTGGAGAAATAGCTGAAAATGCTGGAGTAGATAAAAAAGAAGTAGATAAGGCTATAAAAGCTTTAAAGGCGGAAGAAAAGATAACATCTCCAAAGAGATGCTTCTACAGTGCAAACTAGAAATGTAAGAATAGCAGGTGAATTTTTTATCACCTGCTATTTTTGTGCAAGAATAATGGGGATTTAACAAGATATCCGTAGATTTAAGGCAAATGTAATTGTTATATTTTTGTTTACAATATATAATATACTGGTGTGTTATAAAAAAATAAATTATGAATACCATATTTTATGATATAGATTAGGAGAAAACATCAGTGAATAATTATAGATTAAAAACAATATTAAAGATTTTGACTCTAATATTAATAATAGCTGTAGCTTCATTTATTTTCTCAAACAGACATATGCTACATAAACTTAAGAATTTGCCTGAGCTTATTGAGTTTTTGAGAAGAAAGAATAAAAGTGCTAGCTGCATATTTTTGGCATCATTTTCGTTAAAGCCTTTTCTTCTTGTATTTCCCTCAGCTGTAATGTCAGTGGCAGCTGGAATACTTTTTGGACCAGTTAAGGGATTTTTGATAAATATGCTTGGTTTTTTTATATCAGGAACCGTAGCTTTTTACCTATCTAGAATTTTAGGGAAAGATGTTGTAGATAAGATTTTAAAAGATAGAGCCTTAAAGCAAAAGTTTAATTTAAAGGAAAGAGGATTCTTGATTTTGCTTTTATTAAGACTTCCGCCAATCCTTCCATATGACCCGCTAAGCTATGCTTGTGGACTTACGGATATAAAGTATACAAGCTTTATAGGGGCTTCTCTTATAGGAGTTGTACCAGAAACATTATGTTATTCCATAATGGGAGAAAGTGTATTAAATCCATTGTCGCCAGCTTTTATAATTCCAATAATCATACTTATAATATCCACATCTATATCAGGAATACTGTTTAAGAAAGCACGTCATATGGACGCGCAGTAAAGTTTTTTTATGAAGTGAAGGGATATAGAAATTTTTATAGAATATTTATATGGGGTGATGTTATGCTTCATATTAAATGTGATAGTGAAGAGTATAATATTAAAAATATAGAATTTGAGGACCTACTAGAAATTACAGAATGGTTTGATGAAGAATATATGTCCCTTGATTTTGAAAATTTGAAGATTAGATTTTGCGAGAGTTATTTTTGTAAAAGTGAAATATTTGTAAAGGTTCAACATGAAGGTGCTACTGAGGCTATTCTTAGAGGACGTATTGATGAAGAACCTCATAGGGAGCTTATTATTTTATGCTATATGGTGAGAAAAGATATTAGGGGACAAGGTGTAGGGAGCTTTATTTTTAATAAACTTTTAAGTGAGGCGAAAAATATGAAAATAAAGAATGTAAAGGTTTTGGTTCAGGCTGGAAATTCTGAAGTTTTAGAGTTTTGGGATAGCCTTGGATTTAGTTTTATGAGGCAGATAGAGAATTATTTTTATTGCACTAATAAAACTAATAAAGATATGATAATTTTTCAAAGATCTATGTATGATAATAAGTTTGTGTAAATATAATATTATAAAAATAGTTAAAGTGTAGAATTGATAAAATATATTTGGTTGAAAAGTAAAAGAAGAATTTTGTGAAAAATCTATTGAAGAGATTGTTTATATACTTAGGAATAACGGGGGGAAAACTAATTATGAAACGACTTGTAAAAATCATAGTGCCTTTATGCCTATTTTTAGTGTTAGGCTATGAAGGTGCCAAGGCAGACACTACAGCAAGTGATGAGAGAGGGGCTATTATAAGAGCAACTAATTTATCTACCGATAAGGTGATAAAGGTTCCTAAAGCTGAGGATAGAGAAATCTCTTATAATACAAAAGTAGGATCAAAAGTTCTTTCAAGAGGTGTAAGTGGCACTGGTTCTTCGGTTATAGCATATTCAAAGAATTTTTTAGGACGTCCTTATGTATGGGGTGGTTCCGGTCCTAGAGTTTTTGACTGTTCAGGCTTTACCGCTTATGTATATGCTAAATTTGGAGTGAGTCTGCCTCACTATACAGGCTCTCAGTACTCTATGGGAAAGAGTGTATCAAGGTCAAATTTGAGAGCAGGTGATTTGATATTCTTTAATACCGACGGGCCAATATCTCATGTTGGGATTTATATAGGTGGTGGAGAATTCATCCATGCATCTAGTGGCAGTGGAAGAATAACAATAAGTGATCTAAGCCAAAGTTATTATAGTAGCAGATATGCAGGTGCTAGAAGATACCTCAATTAAAAAATGTTTCTTTAAGTTAATTTAAAATTATTACTAAGACCGACGTAAAAAATGTCGGTCTTTTTTTAGTATAAAAATTATCTTTCATTAATAAACATTCTATATATAGGTAGTGAACTTCCTATAAAAATTCTAATGGACATTTCTATTAGGAGCCAGTAATTTAGAAAGAGAGGGATGGAAAATGAAATACACAAGATACAATAATAAAAAGAAGAATAATTCACTTCTCAATATATTATTTATGGGACTTATATTTATTTTTGCGGCATTTCTAATTGGGACTATGGTGTCAAGAATTCTATTTAAAGATAAAATGCCTAAAGATGAAGGGAATAATGGAACTAATATTGTAGCTGATGAAAAAGAAAATACAGGTGATGCAAAAAAGGAAGAGAGTGCCCCTCAAAGGGGAGTGAAGCTTTATTCACTTCAATGCGGATTTTTTAAGGAAAAAGCAAATGCTGATCAGCTTAAAGGAAAGCTTAACGGAAAATATCCTACATTTTTGTATGGAGAAAATGATGGCTTTAGAGTTATAGTTGGAATCTATGAAGAAGAGAAATGTAATGAGGTTATGAAGAAACTTACAGAGGAAGGCCTTGCACCTGTAAAGGTAAGTTTTGATTTTGGAAATGATAATTTATACAATGCTGAAATAGGAGAAATAGCTAATGCCAATATAAAGCTTTTTAATAAATTGGAAGATGAAGGAGTAAAGTCTATCCCAACTGCAGAACTTAAAACTTGGATAAATGAACTTAAAGCTGCAGAAGGTGAGGGGACAAACAGGGAACTTTTGCAGGAATTTAAGGATTACACATTAAAGCTTCCTGATGAAATTTTAAAGTCGGATATTGAAAAATATTATACTGAATTATTTGAAATGATGAAAAAATTTAAGAGATAAAATGGAACCATAGAAATAACTTTTGCTAAGTTTTTCTATGGTTTTCTATTTTGCGGCAAAGTCTTTTAATAAACTTTAAAATTTCTTAAAAACATCCTAAGATACTTGTTTAAGAAAATATTAAATGGTAAACTATATAATATGAAGTATAATGAGTTTATATTGCTTGAACCGTTATAATGGTTGAAAAGTAAGCTAAGAGTAATAAGCTAGGAAGTGGTTATAATGGAGATAATTTTGGCATCATCCTCGCCTAGAAGAAGAGAACTTTTAAGTAGGATCACACAAAATTTTACGGTTAAAATTAGTGATTTTGACGAAAGTACTATTGGGTTTTATGGCGATTTTGGAGAGTATGTTAAAGAGCTTTCTTATAATAAAGCTATGGATGTAGCAAAGAATATTTCAAAGAATATTTCAAAGGAAGCTTTGATTATAGGAGCAGATACCATTGTTGCCCTAGATGATCAGGTCTTAGGCAAACCTATAGATGAAAAGGCATCCATAGACATGATAAAGTCCTTAAGTGGAAGAACTCACGAAGTTTACTCTGGGATTACTGTAATAAAAACTCCAGAACTCACTACTTTAAGTGATTTTGCAGTGACAAGCATAAAGTTTTCTGACTTAAGTGATGAGGAGATTTTAAACTATGTAAAGACAAAGGAACCTTTAGACAAGGCAGGAGCATATGGGATTCAAGGTCTTGGCGGGGTGTTCGTTGAAGAGATACATGGCTGTTACTACAATGTGGTAGGACTTCCGTTAAATAAGCTTAAAAAACTTATGGATGCATTGATTTTAAAATGATTTTTAGTACATTATATAAGTAAAATTGGGATGGGAAACATAAAAAAGGAGAATTGTAATGAGATCTAGTGTAAGAATTACAGATTTGCCTCAAAATGAACGTCCCAGAGAAAGACTATTTAGATATGGACCATCCAGTATATCAAATGCAGAACTTTTAGCCATCATTTTAGGTACAGGATTCAAAGGAGAAAATGTTCTAGAATTATGTAATATAATTTTAAATGAAATTGGTGGACTCAATAAGCTTTTTCATGCATCAAAGGATGAACTTACATCTTTAAACGGCATAAAGAATGCAAAGGCTGCGAAGATTATAGCATTAGGAGAACTGGCAAAACGGTTTGAAACTTTTTCATCAGGAGACGACTACAGGATAACATGTCCTAAGGATGCAGCGAATCTTATGATGAAAGAGATGATGGTTTTAAAAAAAGAGGTTTTAAAACTTATAATGGTAAATACTAAGAATGTAGTTATTGCTGTAAAAACTGTATCTATAGGAAGTTTAAATTCTTCTATAGTACATCCAAGAGAGATTTTTAAGGAAGCTATAAGGGAAAGTTCAGCTTCTATTATTATATGTCATAATCATCCCTCTGGAGATCCATCACCAAGTAATGAGGACATAAATATAACTTCTAGATTAAAGGAATGCGGTAATATTTTGGGGATAGAACTTTTAGATCACATAATAATTGGAAATATGAAATATGTAAGTCTTAAGGAAAAGAACTTACTTTAACATTGAAAGGAGAACGAATATGGGATTTTTCGGTATTACTAAAGATATGGGAATAGATTTAGGAACTGCAAACACATTAGTATATGTAAAGGGTAAAGGGATAGTTCTTAGAGAGCCATCCGTTGTAGCTATAAATAACACTACAAAAAAGCCTCTAGCCGTTGGAGCAGAAGCTAAGAGAATGATAGGAAGAACTCCTGGGAACATAGTTGCTATAAGACCTATGAAGGATGGAGTTATAGCTGACTTTGATGTAACACAGATAATGCTTAAAAAGTTTATAGATAAGGTAATAACAAAATCAGCTTTTTCAAGTCCAAGAATAATAGTATGTTTCCCATCAGGGGTTACAGAAGTAGAGAGAAGAGCAATACTTGAAGCAACTAAACAAGCTGGAGCAAGAGAAGTAGTACTTATGGAAGAACCTATGGCAGCGGCAATAGGAGCAGGACTTCCTGTAGATGAACCTACTGGAAGCATGATAGTAGATATCGGAGGCGGTACTACAGAAGTTGCTATAATATCATTAGGTGGTATAGTGACAAGCAGATCATTAAGAGTAGCAGGAGACGAGCTTGACCACGCTATAATAAACTACATCAAAAAAGAATACAATCTTATGATTGGTGAGAGAACAGCTGAAACTATAAAGATGGAACTTGGTTCTGCCTTTAAAGTTGAAGATGAAGAAGAAAAAGTTATGGACATCAAGGGAAGGGACCTTATATCTGGTCTTCCAAAGACTATAGAGATTTCAGAAGAGCAGATAAGAGAAGCTTTAAGTGAGCCAGTAGCATCTATTATAGAAGCTATAAAGATAACTTTAGAGAAAACTCCACCAGAACTTTCTGCAGATATAATGGATAAAGGAATAATGCTTGCAGGGGGAGGCGCACTTTTAAGAGACCTTGACCTATTAATAAATCATGAAACTCATATGCCTGTACACATTGCAGAATCTCCTCTTGATTGCGTTGCTTTAGGTACAGGAAAAGCTTTAGAAAATATAGAAAGCATAATTAAACAACAAGGTTAATTATGAAGTTCTTTAAAAACAAACTGGCAGTTACTGTAGTGGTACTGTCAGTTGCATTTTTAGGATTAATTGTATTTACCATTAAGAGGGATAATAGGAGTTTCATAGAAGATGGAGTTACTGGGGCCTTAAATCCAGTGCAGAAGGTTTTTTATAATATAAGTGATACCATAAAGAATTTTGGAGAATTCGCTGTGAATTTTTCCGATGTAAAAAAAGAAAATGAAGAGCTTAAAAAGAAAAACAATGAACTAGAGAGCATGGCCATAGAATATAGATCTTTGAAAAATGAAAATGAAAGACTAAGAGATTTAGTGAATTTCAAAGAGCAAAGGTCAGAGTACGACTATCTAACATGTAATATAATAGGTAAGGCTGGAAATAGCTTTTTAGATGGGTACATAATAGATAGAGGAAAAGATGACGGCTTAGAAAAGGGTATGGTGGTTGTAGCCGCTAAAGGATTAGTTGGACAGGTAACTTCTGTAGCTTCTAATTGGGCAATAGTACAATCACTTACCAATGAAAATATAGCAGTTGCTGCCTTAGTAGAGAGCACTAGGGAAACAGTAGGAATAGTTACAGGATACAGAGATTCAAATGGAAGACTTTTGGCAAAAGTCTATAACCTTCCTCTAACTTCAGAAGTAAAAGAAGGGGACGTAATCTTAACCTCAGGAAGCGGGAATATATATCCTAAAGATATAAAGATAGGTGAGGTTATAGGTGTCACTGAGGATAAGGTTAAACTTATGAAAGTGGCCATAGTAGAACCATATGTGGACTATAATAAGTTGGAAGAACTTATGATAATAGTTCCAAAAGATAAGAGGGACATAAAGTATTAATATGAATTATGCAAAAAAAATAACTCTTATAATTCTCTGTATTCTATTTTTAATCTTAGACAATACTGTTATGCCATTTCTAAATATAAGAGGAAGCTATGGAAGTCTACTTTTTATCTTTGTCCTAAGCTACTCTTTTATAAATGACTATAAGGATGCTTTGGAGATAGGAGTGTTCTCAGGAATTCTTCAAGACTTATATATGTGTAATGGTATAGGATTAAATGCTCTTACAAATATGCTTTTATGTATTTTAGCCTGCAAAATAGGGGAAAACATATTCAAGGAAAAAAGGCTTATACCGGTTATAAGTACTTTGTTTTTGAGTCTTTTAAAAGGTTTTGTTATCTTCACTATATTGTATGTGTTAAAGATAAAGATGGACATAACGCCAATCCTTATAAGTAGTGTATATTCCTTAGTTCTAAGCTTTTTCATGTATAAAATGGTATATAGACTCTGTGAAAAACCATATATGAAAAAGCAATGGAAATTTTAAAGCATAGGTGATGAAATGAAAAAGAAAAAAAGTTTTAACAGATACAATTTTATGATTGTTGTCATGGTACTCATATTTTCTGCTATAGTCACTAGGCTTATTTATATTCAGGTTATAAACCATGAGAATTATAAAGAAGAAGCTAATAGCAGTTCTGTAAGACAAATTGTAGATACGGCACCTAGAGGCATGATACTTGACAAGAATGGAGCTGTTCTTGCAAAATCTGAACAGAGCTATATGGTGGTTTTTAACGAAACAGAAGAAAATAATGAGGTTATTTTTGATACTTTAAGAGACACATTCAAGCTTTTAGATGAAACAAAAGAAGCTTTGGTAGATGAGCTAGCTGTAAAGGTAGATCCATATAGATTTGAATTCACATCTTCTGATCCAGATACAAGAAAAGCTATGGAGAGAAGATTTAAGATTGACAGAGGTTTCGATGATGTAGTAAAGAAAAAGCTTTATCCTAACCAAAAAGATGAACTTACTGATGAGCAGAAGACAGCTATAAATGATGCTATGATGGAGATAACTCCAGAAGAAGTCTTTGATAAACTAATAATGGATTATGAACTATATAAAATGGTTGGGTTAACTGCTAAGAATGTAAAAGATGAAAAATTAACTGGAGCAGATGTAAAACAAATGCTTTTAGAAAAGTATTCCTTGGAAGAGATAAGAAAATATATAGTTGTTAGAGATGCTATGAAGATGCAAAGATTCACAGGATACAAGCCTGTTGTTATAGCAAGTGATATAACAAAGGAATCTTCTTTGATTTTCATGCAAAAGGCAAGTGTACTTCCTGGAATAGATGTTGTTATGCAGCCTACCAGAGTTTACCCATATAAGGATTTAGCTTCGGCTGTAGTAGGGTACATGGGTTCCATAAGCACAGACCAAAAAGATAGATATGAAGAGAGAGGCTATGATGTCTCTACAGATATGATAGGTAAAAATGGAATAGAATCTGCATTTGAAGATAGGCTTCGTGGAAGAAAAGGCGGAAATGTGGTAAAGGTAAACAGCCAAGGTAAGAAAACTGAGGAACTATTCAGTTTAGCTGCATCACCAGGACAAAATGTACAGCTTACAATAGATAAGGATGTGCAATATGCAGCAGAGCAATCTTTAAAGGAAGTAATGGAAAGTCTTCAAAGTAGAGGGAGACTTGGTGACGGACTGAACGTAAAAAATGCAAATAGAGGTGCTGTGGTAGTAGAAAATGTTAATACTGGAGAGATTATTTCCATGGTTTCACTTCCAAGCTACGACCCTAATTTGTTTGCTACTTCAGGAAAACTTACAACTGAGCAGGTGGAAACTTATTTTAGCCCTAACTTAGAGAAGTTTGGAAGAGAGTATATCAAGAAAATGGGGCTTCCAGAAACCACTATTATTCCAGAAGCAGGTGTAAATGAAAATACTTTAGATTATATCTTCCCTGTAGATGATAATTTTAAAGATGGAAGTGTAAGAAAAGACCCATTTGACGTATATCCTAAATATACATTTAACTATGCAACTCAAGGACTAGTTGCACCAGGATCTACCTTCAAGATTCTTACTGCTATAGCAGGTCTTGAAGAGGGAGTAGTTGATGAAAATACAATAATAAACGACGTAGGTGTATTTAATAAGTACGATGATATAAAGACCTTTAAAGGTGCTGATGATATCTATAATAGTAGCGGAAGCACACATGGACCTACAGATATGAGAAAAGCAATAGCTGTATCTTGTAACTACTATTTCTTTGAAGTTGGATATAGACTTCAGCAAAAGCTTGGACCTGATGTAATAGCGAAATATGCGTGGAAATTTGGACTTGGAAGTCAGGAAGGAACAGATTCTACAACTGGAATAGAGATTACAGAAAATCCAATGGGACAGACTTTTAGTTATGACAAGATAAAGAGGGCAGTTGCTTCAACATCTAAATATGACGTAGTAAGGATTCTTAAAGATGGATATTATGGCGGATATAGATTCACTTCATTAGATATAGGAAAGAAAGATGGAGACAGCAAAGATATAGCTAATGGAAAAGAAACTATAAAGGCTGCTGTTAGAGAGAAACTTTTAAGCGATATTGATGATAAGAGAAAGGGAGAAGAACATAAGGTATTCACTCATGATCTTCAAGGTTTAATAAGTGAATATATAAACTTACTTCCAGATGAAGAAAAGGCAAAGTACAGCAAAAAAGATATAGAATCTATGAGCTTTGCTTTAGGTCAATATGTTGTTTTTGATAAACGTACAGAAATAACTACTCCAGCCAATATATTAAATGCAGCTATAGGGCAGGGTATAAATGAATACACACCTCTTCAAATGGTAAACTTTATGTCTACCGTGGCTAATGGTGGTAAGAGATATGAAACTCACCTTGTAGATAAGATTTTAAATGCTGATGGAGAAGTTGTTGAAGATATACAGCCAACACTTATCGAAGATGTTGGAGTAAGTCAAAAGACATGGCAGATTATAAAGGATGGTATGTCGGCTACAACTAATGATGGTACAGCTAGTTATGCATTCCAAGGTTTCCCTATGAGAACTGCCGGTAAAACAGGTAGTGCTACCTTTAGAGAAGGTGGAGTACAGGAAGCGGTTGGAAGAACATCTTATGCTGTTTACTCTGGTTTTGCACCGGTTGACAATCCTGAAATAGCTATAACAGTAGTTATTTATGATGGAGGTCACGGAGGAGAAGCTGCAACAGTTGCTAGAGCTGTTTATGAAGCTTACTTTAAAGAAAGACTTCAAACAGAATATCCAGGATATACTCCAAGATTTAATTATGAATTGCCAGCAGTAGAGTAAAAATTTTAATCCAGTAGAGAACTCAATTAAAAGTTCTTTACTGGATTTTTATATTTAATTTATATTTAATGAGGATTTTTGAAGGAATTTACTAAATTAATGTTGAAATATATAGATTAGGTTATTTTGTTGGAGGTATTTCTATGAAAGATGACGGAATAATGATAAAGGGAAATAAAGAGGGATTAATTGCTGTTGTAAATACAGAAAAATTCCGAGATTTTGACTCCATAGTAGAAGCCTTAGTAGCAAAACTTCAAAGAGGAAAAGATTTTTACAAGGGCTTTACTATAAAAATAAATATGGATACAAGTAATGTGACTCATAGAGAGCAAGAGAGTTTAAAAAATCTTCTTTTTGATGAGTTCAGAATTATGGACTGTATTTTTGAAAATAAGCAAGATAAAAAGGACAAAGTCTTTCAAGGAATATATGAGGGAAGAACCAAGTTCATACGAAAGACAGTTAGAGGGGGACAGTGTATAAGATACGTAGGAAATGTGGTTATAGTAGGAGATGTAAATGCAGGAGCCGAAGTTTACGCTGGTGGAAATATAATGGTTCTAGGAACTATTAGAGGCCATGTTCATGCAGGATATACCGGAAATGAAAAATCTATAATAGGAGCTTTTTGTATGCAGCCAGAAATAATACAAATAGGCGGAATAATAACAAGATCACCTGAGGGAGGAGAAAAACCACCCTATCCAGAAATAGCAAAGATAAAAGATGGCGCAATAGTAGTTGAGCCATATATACTTAATAAATACATATAATTTGAATTTTGGAGGTAAAGAAATGGGAGAGTCAATTGTAATAACATCAGGTAAAGGTGGAGTTGGAAAGACAACCACTACTGCAAATATAGGAACAGCTTTAGCGTCCTTAGGGAAATCTGTTGTTGTTGTAGACGGAGATACAGGATTAAGAAATTTAGATGTTTTAATGGGATTGGAAAATAGAATAGTTTATACTATCATGGATGTTATAGAAAATAGATGTAGACTTAAGCAGGCACTTATAAAAGATAAGAGATTACCTAACCTATTTATGCTTCCTACAGCTCAAACTAGGGACAAAAATGATATATCTACATCACAAATGTTATCTTTAGTCACAGAACTAAAAAAGGAATACGATTATGTTATAATCGACTGCCCAGCAGGTATAGAGCAAGGTTTTGAAAATGCTATAGTTGGAGCAGACAGAGCTATATTAGTAGTAAATCCTGAAATAACTTCAGTTCGAGATGCGGATAGAGTTATTGGAAAGCTTGAAGCAAAAGGATTGGAAGATTATGAGGTTATAGTAAATAGATTAAATTACGATATGACTAAAAAAGGTGACATGCTTGATGTAACTGATATCGTGGAGATACTATCTGTAAAGCTTATAGGAGTAGTTCCTGATGATAGAAATATAACAATATCTACAAATAAGGGAGAGCCTATAGTTTTAGATGATAAAGCTTTAGCAGGAAAAGCCTTTAACAATATAGCACGTAGAATTTTAGGAGAAGAGGTTCCATTTTTAGATTTAAAAGAGATGTCAGAAAGTGGATTTATGGGCGTATTTAAAAAACTATTTAAGAAATAGATTGGGGGCTTAGAATCGTGGATTTTATGAAAATGTTTGGTAAACAAAAGTCTAAGGACGTAGCAAAAGATAGATTGAAACTTATACTTATAAATGATAAGGGAGACCTTCCAAAAGATGTATTAGAAAAGATGAAAAATGAGATACTTTTAGTCATATCGAAATATGTGGAATTTGATAGCGAAGATGTTGAGATATCTTTAAGCAGAACTGATGCTGAAGAAAATTCTTCACCAGCTTTAATTGCCAATATACCTATAAAACATCTTAGATAAAATTAAGATTAAATACCTATAAACTTTGGAAAAATATCATAGAATTTTAAGATTTATGTGATATACTAAAATATGAAATCTTAAAATTTGGAGGAATTCTGCTATGTTTAATAATTTTAAACTGGATTCAAAGCTAATCAGAGAATTAGATTTTGGCATACTTATAGCCTCCATAATGATAATGCTCTATGGTATTTTAAACATATATACTGCCACAGGACTTAGAGATGCAGAAAAGCAGTTTGTATGGCTGATTTTAGGGCTTATAGCTATTTACTTTATTCTTCTTGTTGACTATAAAATCATAGAAAACTATGTTCCTATTATTTATTGGATTTCGGTGCTTTTACTTGTATATACTGAATTTAAAGGAGTTACAATAAATGGAGCTACAGGATGGATAAAGTTTGGACCTGTAGGATTTCAGCCTGCAGAGCTTGCAAAGATATCTATAACCCTTATGCTTGCTAAAAAGCTTGATGATATGGACTGTAAGATAAATGATGTACGTAACTTTCTTACATTATGTGTTTATGCAGCCATCCCAATGCTTCTTATAGTTAAGCAGCCAGATATGGGAATGACCATGGTGTGCTTTTTTACTGTTTTAGGAATAGTATTCTTAGCTGGTCTAAACATAAAGATTATAATTGGTGGACTTATGTCCTTAGCTGTGGTTATAGCCTTAGTATGGAACTCCCCACTTATGAAAAACTATTGGAAGAACAGACTTACTCTATTCCTAAATCCAGCAGCAGACCCTCTTGGAGGAGGAAGGCAGCTGATTCAGTCTATGATAGCAATAGGTTCTGGAGGAGTTCTTGGCAGTGGTCTTTCCCACGGCACAAGCTACTCTGCACAGTTTGTACCAGAAAAGCAGACTGACTTTATCTTTGCTGTTTTAGGAGAGCAGTGGGGATTTATAGGAGCATTATTATTATTAGTTTTATATGGCGTGTTTATATATAGGGCCATCAATATAGGAAAGACTTCTAAGGACATATTTGGAAGAATAGTATGTGGAGGAATAATTGCTTCATGGCTGTTTTCTATACTGCAGAATATAGGAATGACTATAGGCATTATGCCTATTACAGGAATAACTCTTCCACTTATGAGTTATGGAGGAAGTTCCGCTCTGATAAATTTCATATCTATAGGACTTATACTGAATATAGGTATGAGGCGAAAGAAAATTAACTTTTAGTGGGTAAAGGGGGAGAATGTTATGAGAGTTGCTCTTATAGCGCATGACAAGAAAAAAGATGACATAATAGAATTATCAAGAAGATATAAGAATATATTAGAGGAACATGAGCTCTTTGCAACTGGTACAACTGGTAAGCTTATATCTGAGATAGTTGGACTTAAAGTTCAAAGATTTTTATCAGGACCTCTTGGAGGCGATCAACAGATAGGGGCCAAGATAGCAGAGGGAGAGATGGATTTAGTAATTTTTTTAAGAGATCCTCTTACGGCTCAGCCTCATGAACCTGATGTATCGGCTTTAATTAGATTATGCGATGTTCATTGCATCCCAGTAGCCACTAATGTAGGAAGTGCAGAGATATTTATGTCAGCACTAAATAAAACTAGATAACAGTTTTGAAATATAAGAAATCTTAGAATTTCTTATATTTTTTTGCATAAAATCTTATGTATATCAATATATATTAGAGTGATTTATTTTAACGGATGAAAGAAAAGTTTCTTAAAATCTATAACTTATAACTAGCACATAGCAATCTATTGATTTGTTAGGGGGAAGAGTAAATGGGAAAATACAATGATGCCTACAAGAGCTATTACAATGAAATAATATCAAAGGAAGGACGAGGAAGTGTTAAGTATAATAATAGCAGGAGTGCAGGAAGTTTTAATTACAATGCAAGCACTAGAGGCATAAAAGGAAGAAAAATCACACTTCAGCGCATTGTAAATATAATAATATTTCAATTGGCAGGTACTGCAGCTTTGTTCGTCATCATATTATTTTGCAAAACCGTAACGAATAGTAAGACGGATAAGATATATAGCTATGCTAAGGATACAGTAAATACTTCCTTTGATTACAATGGTGCTATAGCTCAGATAAAAACTTTTGATTATAAAAAGGTCTATGACAGTGTAGAGACTTATATAGAAAATATAAAAGTAAAGTATTTAGGTGGAAGCAATGTTATAGAAACAACCAGCGAAAACTTTAGACCTCCTATAAAAGGAGATGTAATAGGCAAATACGGAAATGCCGAAGATTTGGGTTGGGTAGGATACAAGGATGGAATAGTGATAAAGGCAGCAGAAGGGTCCAAGGTTACAATTGCTTCAAAGGGCAAAGTTAGAGAAGTTGGAAACAGTGAAGCTTTAGGGAATTATATAATAGTTGATCATGGTGATGGTTTAGAAACGGAGTATGGTAATTTGAAAGATGTTAATGTAGAAAGAGGAGATGACCTTGAAGAAAATGCGGAAATAGGCACCAGTGGCGGTAAAGGCAATCTATCATCAGAACATTTATACTTTAGTTTATTATATATGGGAGCACCTAAAGATCCAGAAAAGTATATTAAGTTTTATAACCAATCTATATAGTGGGAGATATGAATGGTAAAAATAAATAAATTCTTTATACCCTATGTGATAATGTTGATTTTCGCAGGGTTTGGATATAGTTTTTTTGTGGCTTTCTTTTGGATTGTCCTCCATGAAACGGCTCATATAATAGCAGCTAGAACTTTAGGAATAGATAATATAAAAATGCATTTTATACCTATGGGCACATATATAGAGTCAAAGATGTTTGATGAAACTAAACCTAAAGAGGATATAATAATATCTTTGGCAGGACCTCTTGTAAATTTAATCATGGCTGCTCTATTATATGAAATCTATAAATATTTTCCGGTTAATATAATAAAGGTTAGCTTTGACACAAATATTGTCTTTGGGATTTTTAATCTTATGCCTGCCTTTCCCCTTGATGGAGCTAGAATACTCAGGGCAATATTAAGTAGAAAAATAATGTATAAGCGGGCAAATAAAATAACTGTAAAATGTAGTTTGGTAACGGGATTTTTATTACTTAGCTATTTTATTTTTTTGCTAATTTTAGGCAAAACTAATTTGAGCTTAGGACTTATGGCGTTTCTTATAATAGCTATATCCTGCAAAGAACGAGAAAGGATAATGTATATAATAATGGGAGATATAATAAGGAAGAAGAGAAGGTTTCTAAAGGACAGTTATATAGAAAACAAAACTATATCCGTGTATTATAAAAAAGACCTCATAACGGTTTTAGGATTAGTGGACAAGAATAAATACAATTTATTCACTTTGTTAGACGAGGAGATGAAAGTCATAGATATACTTACAGAATATGAAGTCTTAGAAGGTCTTAAACTTTATGGAAATATATCCATAGAAGAATTTCTAAAGATAAGAGCTGAAAAATAAGGGTGGCACTTTTATATCACAAGGGAAATATGTGATGTATGGGCGTCACCTTAATTACTTTACAACAAAACTATTCATTTTTATAATAATATGATAGAATATATTATATTCGGGAAGCATTAAAGATATGCTTCCTTATTTAATGAATGGAATTAAAATTTTTCCAAGGAGGAAATCTAATGATTAAAAACTTAGATGACATTTTGTTTAGAGTTGAAAAACCTGCTAGATACATAGGAGGAGAAATAAACTCTGTATATAAAGATAAAGAAAAAGTAGATATAAGATTTGCTTTCTGTTTTCCAGATGTATACGAAGTTGGAATGTCTCACTTAGGAAGTAAGATTCTTTATCATACTATAAATGAAAGAGAAGACACTTACTGTGAGAGATCTTATGCTCCATGGCCAGACATGGAAAAGCTTATGAGAGAGAACAACATCCCTCTTTATACATTGGAGACTAAGGATTCTTTAAAAGAGTTTGATATTTTAGGATTCAGCCTTCAATATGAAATGAGTTATACAAATATATTAAATATGTTAAATATGAGCGGAATAACAATAAGAGCTTCTGAAAGAGGAGAGGATGAGCCTATAGTAATGGCTGGAGGACCTTGTGCTTACAATCCAGAGCCTCTTCACGATGTTATAGACTTCTTTGAGCTTGGCGAAGGTGAAGAAGTTATGAATGATGTACTTGATGTGTACAAAGAGTTCAAGAAGCAAAAGAAAAGCAGAAAAGAATTTTTAAGAGAGATATCAAAGATAAGAGGAGTATATGTTCCTTCACTATATGAAGTTACTTACAATGAAGATGGAACTATAAAGGAATTTAAACCTAAATATGATGATGTTCCTAAAACTGTTAAAAAGAGATTCATAACTAATTTTGATAGAGTGAGTTTTCCAGATAAGTTTTTAGTTCCATATACTGAAATAGTTCACGATAGAATAATACTTGAAACTTTCAGGGGATGTACAAATGGATGTAGATTCTGTCAGGCAGGAATGATATATAGACCTATAAGAGAAAAGAGCTGTGACACTTTGATGGAAGATGCAGCAAAGCTTTTAAAAACAACAGGTTATGATGAAATATCTCTTAGCTCGTTAAGTATATGTGATTATTCTGATATACAAAAGCTTATAAATGGCTTAATAGAAAAGTATGCAGAGGAAAAGGTAGGAGTATCACTTCCATCTATAAGAATAGATGCCTTTTCAGTAGATCTTATAAAAGAAATACAAAAGGTTAGAAAGACAGGACTTACCTTTGCACCAGAGGCAGGAAGCCAGAGAATGAGAGACATCATCAATAAAGGTGTAACTGAAGAGAGAGTTCTTGAAGCATCAAAATCTGCCTTTGAAGCAGGTTGGTCTTCTATAAAGTTATACTTTATGATAGGACTTCCTTATGAAACTATGGAGGATGTAGCAGGTATAGCTAATCTTTCTGATAAGGTTACTGAGGAGTACTTTAAGGTTCCAAAGACCGTTAGACACAAGGGACTTAGAGTTACAGCAAGTACATCAATATTTGTGCCAAAGCCATTCACTCCATTCCAATGGGCACCACAGGATAGAATGGAAGACGTAGGAGAAAAGATTAAGACTGTAAAGACTTCTATAAAGAGCAGAGCCGTTTCCTACAACTATCATGAATCTATAGTTTCATATATGGAAGCTGTAGTTGCTAGAGGAGATAGAAGAATCTGTGATGTTATAATCAAAGCCTATGAAAAGGGAGCTAAGTTTGACGGATGGTCAGAGTACTTTAACTATGATCACTGGAAAGAAGCTATGGATGAGTGCAATGTTTCAGGAGAATTCTATGCTTATAGAGAGAGAAGCTACGAAGAAATACTTCCTTGGGACTTCATAGATATAGGAGTAAATAAATCTTACTTAGTTAAGGAAAATGAAAAGGCAAAGAATGCAGCACTTACTCAAAACTGCAGACTTGGATGTACAGGATGCGGAGTAAATGTAAACTTTAAAGAAGGGAAGTGTTTTGAAGGTGCGTTACTTGATCAAGTTTTCTAAAGAGGACAGCATAAAATTCATATCACACTTAGATTTGATGAGAACAATACAAAAAATCATAAGAAGGGCTGACCTTCCAGTGGAATATTCCAAAGGATTTAATCCTCATATGTCTTTATCTTTAGCTCAGCCATTATCGGTTGGAATGAGTTCAAAGGGAGAGTACATGGATTTAGTTCTTGTAGAAGATTTAAATGAGGAGTTCATAAAAGAAAAGATAAATGAAAATGCTCCTATGACCATAAGAATAATTGAAGTTTCTAAGGTTATTCAATTTACAGAAAAAAAGGTTCCGCCTTCAATGGCTCTTATAGATAGGGCAAATTATAGTGTCAAACTTCCTGTGGAGGATGGCTGTGCAGCAGAAAAGTCTCTGACAGCCCTTTTAGAAAAATCCTCATGGGTTACTATAAAGAAAAGTAAAAAAGGCGAAAGAGAAATAGATATAAGACCTCTTATAAAAGATATAAAGTATTGGCTTAAAGATGACTACCTAATTATGAATTGCACTTTAGCTTGTGGCAGCAGAGAGCATCTGTCTCCAGAACTTTTAAGCACTTATATAAAGAGCAACTGTGAGGGCTTTGATGCAGAGAGATTCACTTATATGGAAAGAAACGAAATGTATGCAGAAAAGAATGGAGCCTTTGTACCATTATATAAATATGTTTAAAGATCTGGCTTAGATTTTCAAATAGCTTTAGAGAGGGTACTTATATGAGAGAAATTTTTATAGAAAAGAATGAGACGCTAAGGCGTGTAGCTATAAAGGAAAATGGCAGACTTATAGAGTGCCGTATAGAAGAGGAAACTAATGAGCCTTCTGTAGGTGACATTTATATGGGGGTAGTTAAGAATATAGTTCCCGCTATAAAAAGTGCCTTTGTAGATATAGGCCATGAAAAAAATGCTTATATGTACTTAGGAGATGAAATAAACGGTTATGTGAAAAAAGGTCAGGAAGTCCTAGTTGAGATTATAAAGGAAGAGCTTAACTCAAAAGGAGCAAAGGTATTCCCCTTCATCAACATACCAGGAAGATATGTTGTTTTGTGCAACAAAGATTCTGACATAAGTTTTTCTCAAAAGATAAAAGATGAGGACTTCAAGGCGGCTACACTGCAGGAACTACAGGGGTTAATCCCTATAGGTGTAAAGGTAAGGACTCAAGGTGAAAATGTGTCTTTAGACCTTGTAAAGCAAGAAATACTTGATTTATATAAAGAGTATGAGGCTATAGAAAGGGATTTTAAATTTTCTATGAAGCCTAAGAAGCTTTATGGTGACAGCTCTATAGTTAGCAAGATACTTAGAGATTGTGTAAGTGACGATACTTCTACCATATTCGTGGATAGTGATGAGGATTATACCACAGTTGAAAGGTATATGAACAGAAAAGAAGATATGAAATCTAAGCTTCAGCTTTATGAAGGCCATAGAAATTTATTTGATTACTATGGAATAGAAAGAGAGATTTTAGCTTTAAGAAATCCAAATGTGCATCTTCACTGTGGGGGATCTTTAGTCATTGAGCATACAGAAGCCATGTATGTTATAGATGTAAATTCTGGAAAGAACACTAAAGCTTCTAATATGGAAAATACGGCATTTATGACAAACAGTGAAGCGGCATCTGAGATAGCAAGACAGATACGTCTTCGAAATTTAAGCGGCATAATAATAATTGACTTTATAGATATGAATCAGGATTATCACAAAGAAAAAATCATAGAGATTTTAGAAAAAGGTTTTAGAGGAGACAAGAATAAGACTGTTATATATAAACCTACAGAGCTTAATCTCGTGCAGATAGCTAGAAAGAGAAATGGAAAGACCATATATGATTATATGGAGGAGCCATGCAAAGTGTGCTCTGGCCATGGAAAGAAGCTTAAGCTGTCTTATATCACTCTTTTAATCCATAATGAAGTGCTAAAAAAGGATGCAGATAATGCAGTTAAAGATATATATATAGAAATCAACAGCCTTTACAAGGAAGCAATAGAAGAAGATTTATTTACTTTCTTGAAGGAAATTGAAGCTCTAGACAAAAACATATACTTAAACTTTGTGCAGGAAGTGGAATATTTTAAGGTTGAACCGCTTATCTTTCATAGCCAGATAGAAAATCTAAAAGGTTACAAAGTAACACTAGATAATTTGTAAAAAAACTTTACAACGTTAGCTAAATGTGTTAAAATGGCTTTTGTAGGCCGCACGCGAAGGGTTTTTATCGAAACATTCCATTAAGGGGATGTACCTCAGTTGGCGAGACTGGATTGAGGAGGTGTTTTAGGATGTACGCAGTATTAAAGACAGGTGGAAAGCAATACAGAGTTCAAGAGGGAGACGTAATATTCGTTGAAAAATTGAATGCTGAAGTTGATTCAACAGTTGAATTAACAGAAGTTCTTGCAGTTACTAAGGAAAACGGAGAATTCGTAGTTGGAAACCCAGTTGTAGCTGGAGCTAAAGTTGTAGCAAAGGTTGCTTCTCAAGGTAAGGCTAAGAAGGTTATAGTTTTCAAGTATAAGGCTAAAAAGGACTACAGAAGAAAACAAGGACATAGACAACCATTTACTAAATTAGTAATTGAGAAGATTGAAGCATAATTATGATAAAGATAGTTTTGCATAAAAAAGGCGATAATATTATTGCTTTTGATATTTCAGGTCACGGTGTGAGTCAGGCGGAATTAAACAGCGCCATAGGTGATGCTTATGATTTAGTCTGTAACACAGTATCTGTACTTTCTCAAAGTATTATTATAGGAATGGAAGAGGTTTTACATATAGAGCCTCAATATTCAATAAAAGATGGTTACTTAAGTTTGAGCCCATTAGAGGGGCAGAGCATAGAGCTTGCTCAAGTGCTTTTAAAAACCTTTGAGAAGAGCTTAGAGAGTACCATAAAAAGCTTAGATATAAGTTTTGGATGTAAAAAACGTAAAGAATATATAAACCTTATTGAGAAGGAGGTGTAGTGATATGCTAATAATGAACCTTCAGTTATTCGCTCACAAAAAGGGAGTAGGTAGCTCAAAGAATGGTAGAGACAGTGAATCAAAGAGACTTGGAGTAAAGTGCTCTGATGGACAATTTGTACTTGCTGGACACATACTAGTTAGACAAAGAGGAACAAAAATCCACCCAGGAACAAATGTTGGAATAGGTAAGGATGACACTCTTTTCGCTAAAGTTGATGGACTAGTTAGATACGAAAGAGTTGGAAAAGACAAGAAGAAGGCTAGCGTTTATCCTATAAACGTAGAGGAAGCTTTAGCTGAATAATAAATCAAAAGCACCCTTGTGAGAGGGTGCTTTTTTAAAATTACAAAACTAAAAAATAATACTAAACCATGGACTTTTATATTAAAGAATGAGAGAAATGGTTATATTAAATAGTGAAACTAATGTAGAAAAGAAGGTGAATTTATATCATGTTTATAGATAGAGCGAAGATATTTGTGAAATCTGGAGATGGTGGTCATGGATCTATATCTTTTAGAAGAGAAAAGTATGTACCACTAGGAGGACCAGACGGCGGAGACGGCGGACGTGGTGGAGATGTTATACTACTAGCAGATAGGAATATGACAACATTACTAGACTTCACATACAAGAGAAAATATGTAGCAGAAAAGGGCGGCAATGGTGAAGGTTCTAAGTGCTACGGTAAAGATGGAGAAAAGCTTATAATAAAAGTACCTATGGGAACTATCATAAAAGATCAGGAAAGCGGAAAGATAATGGCTGACCTTTCTCATGATGGAGATACATATGTAGTTTGTAGAGGTGGAAAAGGCGGAAAAGGAAATGCTAAGTACGCAACTCCTACAAGACAGGCACCTCAATTTGCAGAGCCTGGAATGCCAGGAGAAGAGAGATTTATAGTATTAGAATTAAAGCTTTTAGCTGACGTAGGACTATTAGGCTTCCCTAACGTTGGAAAATCTACTTTACTATCCATGGTATCAAAGGCTAGACCGAAGATAGCAAACTATCATTTTACAACGTTAAAGCCAAACTTAGGAGTTGTAAGCATGCCAGGAATACAAAACTTTGTAATAGCTGATATCCCAGGAATCATAGAAGGAGCAGCGGAAGGCGTAGGACTTGGTTTAGATTTCTTAAGACACGTAGAAAGAACGAGAGTTTTAATCCACGTGGTAGATATATCAGGGGTTGAGGGCCGTGACCCAATAGAGGACTTCTTAAAGATAAATGAAGAACTTAAAAAGTACAGCATAAAGCTTTGGGATAGACCACAGATAGTTGCAGCAAACAAGAGCGACATGTTATTTGATGAAGAAGTATATGAAAACTTCAAGAAAAAAGTAAATGAGCTTGGCTATGACAAAGTATTTAAGATTTCTGCAGCTACAAATGAAGGTGTATCAGACCTTATGAAGGAAGCAGCAAGACTTCTAAGTGAAATTCCAGTTAAGGATCTAGAAATAGATGAAGCTGAAAAGTTCATGCCAGAAGAAAAGAAATTTACTTACGAAATCAACATCGAAGATGGAGTATATGTAGTCTCAGGTACTTTTGTTGATAGACTTTTACTGGCTGTCAATGTAAATGACCCTGACTCACTAAGGTATTTCCACAAGGTTCTTAGAAATAAGGGAATAATTGATGAGCTTGTTTCAATGGGAATAGAAGATGGAGATTACGTAAGACTTAACGATTTTGAATTCGAATTTTTATTGTAGTTTGTAGGAGGATTTATGATAACAAGTAAACAAAGAGCTTATTTAAGAGGGCTTGCACAAGAGATAACTCCAATATTTCAGCTTGGAAAGAATGGAATAGAAGACAGCTTTGTAAAGCAGATAGACGATGCTTTAGAAGCTAGAGAGCTTATAAAATTTACAGTGCTTAAAACTAGCGGCTATACTGCTAGAGAAGCATCAGATGCTATATGTGAAGAGCTTAATTGTGATGGAGTTCAGGCTATCGGAAGTAAGGTTGTTCTTTATAGAAAATCTCAAAAGAAACCAAGAATAGAATTGCCAAAGGCATCAAAGAGTCAGTAATGAGAAAGATAGGAATATTAGGCGGAACCTTTAATCCTATCCATAATGGACATATTCATATAGGTAAAGAAGCCCTAAAAGCTTTAGCTTTAGATGAGGTTATATTTGTACCAACAGGAAGGCCACGTCATAAATTAAATGACGCGTCTCTTTTAAATGAAAATTTAAGATATCGCATGGTGGGGCTTGCTATACAAGGACATGAAGGCTTTTCCATAAGTGATTATGAGATAAACAAAAAAGGCTTTTCCTTTACCTATGAAACCTTAAAATATTTTAGTGAGATTTATAAAGATAGTCACCTTTACTTTATATCAGGTGCTGACTGCCTCATAAATATATATAAGTGGAAGAATGTAGCTGATATATTTAAAAGAGCCACTCTAGTAGTCTTCAACAGACCTGGATTTTCAAAAGAGGATATCCTTGCACAGAAGAAAAAGGTGGAAGAAGATTTTAATACAGAAATCATATTTTTAGATGTAGAGCCTTTAGAAATATCATCAACAGATATAAGGAAAGCTGTAAAGAATCAGGATGAAATAACTGATATAATTCCAAAACCAGTGATGAATTTTATAAAAGAGCATAACCTATACAAGTCTCAGGAGTGATGATTATGTGGAACGAAGAAATGATAAAAGAATATCTAAAAAAGCACTTGAAGGAATCTAGATATAAACACGTTTTAGGTGTAGTAGAAACCTCTGAAAGATTAGCTAGACTTTATGGTGCTGATGAGAACAAAGCTAGATATGCTGCTCTTATCCACGATTTAGCTAAAGGAAGAAGCGATGAAGAGCTTTTAAAAATAGCTATAAAAAGTGGTTATGATGTATGCAATGAAGAAAAAAAATCACCACAGCTTCTCCATGGACTTGTAGCTGCCATAATAGCTAAAGAGAAAATGGGAATAGAGGATGAGGAGATTTTAAATGCTGCAACTTTTCACACCACAGGAAAAGCTAATATGACCCTTCTTGAAAAGATAGTATACATAGCAGATTATATAGAGCCAAACAGGGACTTTCCTGAAGTTCAAAAGCTTAGAGATATAACTTTTAAGGATTTAGATAGGGGAGTGCTTCAAGGCTTTGATAATACTATAAAGTTTGTAATAGAGAGAAAAGAAATACTTCATCTAAAGACTATTGAAGCTAGGAATTATTTATTACAGGAAGTCATTAAAGGAGATACCGGTGAATAAAGTAGTTGAAACAGTACCTAAGGAATATGATGAAAAGAAAATAAGAGAATTTCTAAAAGAAAGTCTTCAAATGTCTACTAGATTCGTAAGAAAAGCTGCTATAGACAAGAGAATTTTGGTTGACGGACAAAAGGTAAAGCTTGATTACGTCTTAAAGGAAGGGCAGACTATAGAAATAATCCTTGACAAGAAGGAAACTCAAGATATACTTCCTGAAAAAATGGATCTTGAAGTGGTATATGAAGATGATAATATACTAGTGGTGAATAAGCCTCCTTTTATGGTGGTTCACCCTACAAAGAGCCATCCTACAGGAACTTTGGCCAATGGTGTCATAGGATACTTTAGGGAAAAAGGCGACGATTCTATAGTTAGGCTTGTAAGCAGGCTTGATATGAATACGTCAGGTCTTATAATAATCGCAAAGAATCAGTTTTCTCACATGGCTTTGTCAAGGGATATGAAGGAAGATACTTTCAAGAAGATATACCTTGCTATAGTTCATGGACATATGGCAGAGGAAAGTGGAACTATAGACCTTCCCATATATCGTCCTACAGAGGATGCTATAAAGAGAATAGTTGATGAGAGAGGACAAGAGAGCATAACCCACTACAAGGTCTTAGAAACCTATGATGATGCTCAGCTTCTCATGTTAGAACTTGAAACAGGGAGAACTCATCAAATAAGAGTTCATTTGAGCCATTTAGGATGTCCTATATTTGGAGATACCTTATATGGAACTGAAGATGCAGAGTTTATAGGAAGACAGGCACTTCATGCCCACAAGCTAGAGATACCTCATCCAAAGGATGGAAAGGTAATAGGCTTTCAGTGTCATATGCCTGAAGACATGGAAGAACTTATAAAAAAATTAAAGAAGAACTAATATGGACACGTGTAGTTCCCATCAAAGTGATATTTATCGCCATGATGGGATTATTTTTTATTAAAAATAAGTAAGTAGCATAAAATAATGCTCCATGCCAGTTTAGCAAGGAGCATATGAGACTCTATAAATTGAGCTTAATATTTATTTTTCTTGTTGAATTTTTTCTTGTTGAATTTTTTCTGTAGCTGTCTTAAACGCCTACGTTTTTTAAAGTTATGCTTTATTAAAATTAAAATTATAGAAACTGCTATACATATTCCTAGAAGTCCGTAGATGCCAAAGCTTAAATTATCTTTCATCTTTGAAGAAATAGCTTTAACTTCTTCCCTATCACCACCACTTATGACAGCTAAGTTTCCAAGAACCTTTCCGTTTAAAGCTATGTAAGCTTTTGTGATTTCATCACCACGTTTAAAGGACATGGAGGCAAGATTAGATTCATCTACATTTATAGAAGGTTTTATACCTTCCTCATCCTTAGAAACCACGTAATAAAAGTCATCACTAGCTAAAAGAGGGATGCTGTTTTTTTCATCCTCAAAGTCTTTTATTTTGTCACCTTTAGAGAAAAGTTTTACTAGCTGAAAATTGTTGAAACCATATTCAAAAAGACTTTTGGTATCA
>JALEZF010000016.1 GCA_022773025.1 Clostridium sp.
AGAATATTAAATCCTACACCAGTACAATTTGAAGTGATTCCATTTGTGCGTATTTTATTTTCAATATTGTTTAAGATATGGCTTTCTAGATTCAATGTGCTTATAGGAAAAAAGATTAATTCTTCTGCCCTTAAAGCTGCAGGTTTAGATGCTCTTGGCGATGTTGTAACTTCCAGCACAGTTGCACTATCCCTATTAGCTTCTAAATGGACGTCTTTTCCTATAGATGGATATGTTGGCGTTGCTGTAGCACTTATGATTTTATACTCTGGCTTTAAACTAACAAAAGAAACCTTAAACCCTCTTCTTGGAGAGGCCCCAGACCCTGAACTTGTTTTTGCTATAAAAAATGAGGTTATGTCTTATGACAATATCACAGGAGTTCATGACCTTATAATCCACAACTATGGTCCTGGAAAATGTATGTGTTCTATCCATGCAGAGGTTCCTGCCAATATGTCAGTAGTAAAAATTCATGAGATTATAGATACTGCCGAAAAGGAAGTGTCAGAAAAACTAAATGTATATCTTGTGATTCATATGGACCCAATCAATGTTGATGATGCTGAAATTATGGAAACCCAATATGAATTATTAAAGATTTTAAATGACCATCCTGTAGTAAAATCTATGCACGACTTCAGAGTTGTTGGCTCCGGTGAAAAGAAAAATTTAATCTTTGATATAGTTGTAGATTCCAATAGAAAGAAACTACAGCTTACAGATGAAGAAATAAAGCATGATATCTGTGAAAAAGTAAAAAAGGTTTACCCTACTTATAACTGCGTAATAACTGTAGATAATGATTTTTTAAACTATCATTAAAAATCTAACTTTTAAATAAAATAGGTGCTATAAAATGTACAATTCATTCTATAGCACCTATTTTTTATTAGTTGTTTTCATATATATGCTTGTTTACTATCGTGCCATTCTTTATAGACACTATATTGTCAGAAACCTTCTTGGCAAAATTCATATCATGAGTGATGATAAGTACAGACATACCTCTAGATGCTAAGTCCCTTATAAGAGCTGCCACATCATCTACAAGACTTGGGTCTAGGGCTGACGTTGGCTCATCAAAGCACATGAGAGATGGATTCATCATAAGGGCTCTTCCTATGGCTACTCTCTGCTTTTGTCCCCCTGAAAGCTCACATGGATATGCTGCTTCCTTTTCCTTCAGGCCTAGAAGCTCTAATATGTCCCTACATTCCATCATAGCCTCATCCTTAGACTTTCCTAAAACCTTTTGTGGAGCTTCAATCATATTTTCCATGACACTCATATGAGGAAAAAGATTAAAATCTTGAAATACAAAGCCTATCTGCTTTCTAATATCTTTAAGCTTTTTCTTGTCAGCATATTTTCCTCCATCACAGATGTAGTCATCGTTTATTTTTATCTTTCCCTCATCACATTTTTCTAACACATTTATGCAGCGCAATAGAGTTGTTTTTCCACTTCCTGATGGCCCTACTATTACCGTAACTTCTCCATCCATTACCTCTAAATTTATATCCTTTAATACTATATCTTTTCCAAAACTTTTCTTTACCCCTGTTATACTAAGCATAACTCTTCTCCCCTAACTATAGTAATTATATTTTTCTTCTACATTTCTAAGAATCTTAGTCAAAATCCCTATTATTATAAGATAAATCATCCCTGCTACTAGCAATGGGATAAGAGATGCCTCTCTATTAGATGCTATTTTTGCTACTCGTAGTAACTCATCTAGACCTACGATATAAACCAAAGATGTATCTTTCACTAACGTTATTATTTCATTAGATACTGCTGGAATTATTCTTTTTATGGCCTGAGGAAAGATTATCCTAAAGAATGTATTGATCTTTGAAAGGCCTAGAACTTCAGCCCCCTCATACTGTCCTTGATTTATAGAGCTTATTCCCCCTCTAAATATCTCTCCAAAATATGCTCCATAGTTTAGGACAAAAGCTATTATGATAGCTACAAATCTATCAAATTTCACACCTATAATAGGAAGTCCAAAATATATAAATACTATTTGAAGAAGTAGCGGAGTTCCTCTCATTATCCATATATAAAGCTCTGTGACTCTAGCAATAATTTTTATTTTTGATAACCGCCCAATGGCTGTAATAATTCCTAAGGGTATTGAAAAGATTATTGTAATTAGAAATACCTTCAAGGTCATGGAAAGCCCAGTTAAAAACTGTGGCATTAATTCTACTATCATCTGCATATCTTAAAGTCCCCCATCAAAATTCAATAGTTCTATTTTAATATATTTTCTCCAAACCACTTATTGCATATCTCTTCGCCTGTACCATCTTCCTTAATTTCCTTATAGTATTTATTTATCTCACTTACTAAATCCGAATCATCTTTTCTAGCTCCTACAGCATAACTTTCTTTTCCGAAATCTCCATTTAATATTTTAAACTTGTCTTCCCCTCTTTGCTTTATGTAATATCTTGCTAATATTTCATCTACAACTACCGCATCAAGTCTTCCTGCCTCTAAATCCATAAGAGCATCATTATAAGTATCAAACAAAACAGGTTGTCCATCTTTAAAATTCTTTGCTAATTCCCCTTCTTTATTTATAGCTTCTAAAGAACTTGATTCACTTTGAGTTCCAACCTTAGCTCCTTTTAAATCTTCCTTTGCCGAAAGCTTTGAGCTGCTTAAAGTTATGATTATCTGTCTGTTATCTAAGTAAGCATCAGAGAATTGAACTTGTTTTTTTCTTTCTTCAGTTACGCTATATCCGTTCCATATAAGGTCTATATTTCCTTGATTCAATTCAGATTCCTTCATAGTCCAATCCACAGGTTGGAATTTGACTTCTCTTCCGCTTCTCTTAAATATCTCCTTGGCTAGTTCCACATCAAAACCTATGATTTCTCCATTTTCATCTTTGTAGCCCATTGGTACAAAAGTATCATCCAATCCTATTACAACTGCTTTTTTCTTCTCAGAATCATTTGTACTTTTCTTATCACATGCCATGGTGCTAATTGACATTACCCCTGCTATTATGATTATTGATATTCTTTTTAGTATTCCATTATTTAATTTCATGTTTATTCCCCCTACATCTCTTTTATACTTTATCACTTTATCACGTTAAAGTGATAAAGTCAAGAATTCTAAACTATTTTTTAGAATTTTAATGTTAAAATCCCTGAAAGCCTTCACTGCCCTCAGGGAATCATCAAACTTATTATTTTAAATACTTTTTTTCATATCTCTGATACATTACTAATGCTACTATTGTAAAAAATAATGGACCTGCTATCATAAGGAGTGTAGATCCTATGTCACCTCTGGTTGCCGGTTCTATTATCGTAAATATATTTGCAAATAATATAGTCAAAGTCACTATGACTGTTGCTACAAGAGACGATGCATAGCTCTTGTATGCTTCAAAGGGTTTTACTATACTTTCTTTCTTTTTAAACTTTGCAAAAGCTCCTGATAAGAACATATATGGCAATGTCATTGCTACATTTGTCATAAGCACTAGTTTCTCAAAGAATTTTGAGGCTCCTTCTCCTCCAAAAGCTACAATGGCTATAAAGACTGCTACAATAACACATTGGACCCACATTGCATTTTTAGGCATGCCATCTGTTATCTCAGCAAGTTTACCTGGCCATAATTCCTTAGGTGTACCTTCTACAAGCTGTTTTAATGGAGAATAAGATAAAGTAAAAAAAGCTCCCATCAAAGCTAAAAACATTGATACTCCTACAAATCTAGCTACCCATACTCCTATAGTTACAGAAGTAGCCTCGCTTAATCCCACACTTGTTCCGATAACATATCCTAAATTTTTCATCACTACATAAGCTACATTTCCAAGGTGTACATTATTTGTAGATAAAATCTGTGCCCAATTTGTAAATGTTCCTATTAGAAGCACTCCTAAGGAATATCCTATGGATATAGTAACTGCTGCTATGGCAAGTCCTTTAGGAAATACAACTTCTGCATTTTCCGTTTGGTCTACAAGACCTCCTACAGCTTCTATACCACCATAAGAAAATATTGCAAATACAGAAAATGAAAGCATAGCAATGGTTGTTTTGTATGCAGGATTAGGTGATTCAATAAAACTATTATAAGAAGCTATAGGTTCAGCTAATTTTCCTCCATTAGCAACTAATACTATTACAGCACCTATTAAAAGAACTATGTTAAGAAGAGCTACCGCCGTTCCTCCAATAGATGTAACCTTTGTTATTTGCTCCAATCCCTTTGTAGCTATAAATGTAATAAATATAATTAATAATACTCCTAAAACACCTAATGTACGAGTTGAGTTAAGCCCAAATATAGACCAATTCACTGTAGTATCTGTACCTGAAATAGCATTTGCAAAAGGTATCCATATTGCTGAACAAATATTGACCATCCATATTATATAAGAAGCATACCACATAAAAGTCCCGATGAAGGCATACTTAGGTCCTACAGATTTCTCCATCCAAGAATATATACCTCCCTTTTCATTTTTAAATGCAGCTCCGTATTCAGCCTGCATAAATGCGTAAGGAATAAAAAACAATATAGCTGAAATTATGTACCAAGGAACAGCTGCATATCCCATAAGATAAAAACCTCTTGGTATATTAGCAAATCCAAATACGGAAGTAAAAATCATTAATATAAGAGCCATCATGGACATCTTTTTTCCCTTTAATCCGTCATTTGACATATAAAACTTCCTCCTTTTGTTTTATTTTTCCCTACTATGTTTCCCAATAATTCTTCAATCCATTACAGAGAAAAAAAGGGAATACCCAAAATAATTTCTTATTTCAGGTATTCCCTAAATCTTAAAGTCTATTTATTTTTTGATGAAATCTTTTTGCATAAGTAATTTATCTGCTGTAGCTTCGTCTACTACAAGACAATTTATATAACCTCCATTGACAGCACCTATGATTGCGGAAACACAATTGTTCCCTCCAGCAATACCGATAGAAAATTCTTTTTCTCTTAAGTCTTCTAGCTCTATGCTGGTATTTCTATCATTTAAGTCATTATCATATATAGTGCCATCTATATTAAAGAACCTAGAACAAATTTCGCCAACTGCTCCTTTTGATCTCATATCCTCTAACTCTTCTCCAGTTATATAGCCACAATTTGAGATAGTTGATTTCTTTGATGGATATCCGATGGTAAATACAGCAATGTTAGCTTTTTTTCCTAAATCCACAACAGCTTTTATGCTTGGTTCGTTTAAAAGTTGCTGTTTTAAGAGTTTGCTGCTTACCATAACTGGCGCATGAAGATATCTTACATTAGCATCAAATTTTTCTCCTAATTTTTCTGCTACAAAATATGATATCTCCTCTCCCTTTCCGTTAGGTACACTTCCCTTAAGCTGAACTACTGTGAGATCTTTTATTTCACTAGGAACCATGCTATCTATCATGTTTTTCATGGTAACTCCCCAAGATACTCCTATGATATCTCCGTCCTTTAAAAGGCCCATAACATACTCTCCAGTTTTTGCTCCTATGACTGATTTTAGAACTTCACCTTCTTCTAAAATAGCTATCTTAACTTCTTTTAATCCTAAGGCTGCAGCCAATCTTAGTTCCTTTTCTTTAATTATAGAAAATGGATCTAGCACTACAGTTTTTATATATCCAAGCTCCTTAGCTTTAGTTATGCTTCTAGAAACCTTTGCTCTAGATATATTTAAATCATTAGCTATTTCTTCTTGTTTCAGTTCCTCTTCATAATACATTTTGCATATTTTTATAATCAGTTCTAAATCATTGCTTCTCATTATTTCCCACCTATTATCCGATTAGAGTACTGCCTCTTAATAGCCAGTTACCTCTTGGTTGTTTATTATTTTTAAAAGTGAACTAGTTCCAAGTCTGCTGGCTCCTGCATTTATGAACTCTTCTGCTGTTTCTAAGTTTTTAACTCCGCCTGCAGCTTTGATCTTTACATCTTTTCCTACATATTTAGCGAAAACTTGGATATCTTCAAGAGTGGCTCCTCTTGTTCCAAATCCAGTTGAAGTCTTTATGAAATCAGCCTTTGCATTTGTAACTACTTTGCATAGCTCTATTCTTTCTTCATCAGTTAAGAAACAAGTTTCTATTATTACCTTTAGTATTTTGTCTCCACAAGTTGCTTTTAACTCAGCAATCTCAGCTTGAATTTCATCAAATTTTTTGTCTTTAACGTGTCCAAGGTTTATAACCATGTCTATTTCATCAGCACCATTTTCTAATGCATCTTTTGTCTCAAAGTTTTTTACAGCTGTTGTTTGATATCCGTTTGGAAATCCTATTACTGTGCAGATAGCTAGTTTATCTCCAACGTAATCTTTAGCTTGCTTAACATATGATGGTGGAATACATACTGATGCTACTTTGTTTTCTATTCCCTCATCACATATTTTCTTTATTTCTTCCCATGTACAAGTTTGCTTTAATAGAGTATGATCTACTGTATCTAATATTTTTCTGATGTCCATCTTCCATACCTTCCTTTTCTCTTATTTCTAAATTTTTAAAAATGAAAATGTTTCTATAAATTTATTATATCATACTTTTTATTCATTTCCATAGTATATCGAATTTTATTTCACACATTCTTAATATTGAATTTTATTTCTGTAGTAGTATGTTAAAAATTTATTTCACATCTTCTATTTTTATTTTATCTAAAAGAAATTTTTTAATTCCTTTTCGAAAAATAAAAAGTCCTAATATAGAGGTGAATACTCTACACTAGGACTTAAACATTTATTCTACATTATCTAAATATACAGGAAAGGCTTCTTGTCCTCCCATAAGAGGTTCCACATATCTTATCATGTCCTCTGTTATAAAATCATTTTCTCTATCAATCCACTGTTTTGGCAGAAGTTTTGTGTGGTTTGCTACTTTTTCTATTTCTATTGGCTTTATTTCGTAAGTATAAGGTTCATCACAAGTTCTTATTATACCTGGAAGAACTCCGCTTAAACCTTGGCTTGCAAATTTAACTGCATTTGCTCCAAGTTCAAAGGCCTCATTTACATCTACTTCTGATGAAACATGAGCTGCACATCTTTGAAGTATATTTAGCTCTACGCACTTAACTCTTTTAATTATTCCAGAATCTATAAGCATTTGTCTAAGTTTTTGTCCTGCTCCTCCAAGCTGAGCATGTCCAAATGTATCATGACCTGAATTGATTGAGGAATGAGATACAAACTCTCCATCTTCATATCTTATGCCTTCTGATACAACTATATATAGCTTATCCTTTTTCATCAAATCATTCTTTATAGTGCTTAAGAATCTTAAATCACTGAATGGATTTTCAGGAACATATATATGATCTACTATTGTTTCACCATTTATTTTTGCTGCGGCTGCTGAAGCTGCAAGCCATCCTGCTTCTCTTCCCATAGTCTCTAATATAATAAGACTTTTCCCTTCATAGACACTATCATCTAATGCAGTTTCCATTATGCATGTATTTACAAACTTAGCTGCACTACCAAAACCTGGCGTATGGTCCATAACTTCTAAATCGTTATCTATAGTTTTTGGAACTCCAACTGCTCTAAAATCTATATTATTTTCTTTAGCATATATGCTTAAGTTTTTTACTGTATCCATGGAGTCATTGCCACCTATATAGAAGAATGCTCCTATATCATACTTTTTAAAGATATGAAACAGCTTTTCATACTGCTCCCTATTTTCATCAATTCCCTTTAATTTAAATCTGCATGATCCTAATATAGCTGCTGGAGAATGTTTTATTATCTCCTTTTTTTCTGCAGATAAATGTGATATGTCTTTTATATTTTCTTTTAATATTCCTTCGATTCCATTAAATCCTGCAAAAATCTTATCAAATTCTCCGCTCTTTAATGCTCCGTCTAAAACTCCCATAAGACTACTGTTAATGACAGCTGTTGGTCCTCCTGATTGAGCCACTATACAATTCATACATCAAATCTCCTTTTCCATGGTTTATCTTTTAACTTCATGTCATATATAATGCATATTTTTATTTATATTAATATTTTTTTACATATAGAGTATTCTTTATACTATATAATTATATTATAAATTACTCTATATGTAAAAATATTATAAGTTCCTTTATTATGTGGTAATGTATTTTAAAGCGTTTACTTTGTCTTACTCCTTTGATTTTAGTACAGAATTCTATTTACTTTATAAAAAAATGAGATGATATTCGTGAAAACATCATCTCATTTTTGATTTATTTATTTTTCAATTCGAAATAATTTCCTTGAATGATTTTGTCTGCCATAGAAATTGCATTTTTCATATGTTCTTCCTCTTCTTTTGTATTAGGTGTTCCCACTATCTCTCCAAAATTTAAAACGGCACAATTTCTCTTTGTGTTTAATAGATTTCTTCCCATAACAGTATTTATATACTTATCTTTTTCTACACCTAATGTGTACAACACTGTAGGCATTATATCTACCTGCCCCCCTACTACATCTCTTATCTCTCCATTTATCGAAGGATTGTATATTATAAATGGAACTTTCTTTTCAGGATTCTTCCACTGCTCTTTTATTCCATCAATTGCATCTATTTGATCTTGATAGAATTTGTGAGGACCTGCATGGTCTCCATATATAACTAAAACAGTATTGCTCATAAGCTTGTTATCATTTAGATACTTAACTAAATTTCCAATCTCAGTGTCTACATAACGTATACTTTGGAAGTAGGCTCCAAGTATTGTGTCCTTTATACCAGCTGATAAATTAAGTTCTTTTTTGTCTTCTGGCATATCAAATGGTCCATGACTTGTAAGTGTAGCTGCATGAAGAAGGAATGGCGTTTTCTCATTCTTTAAGAAATCCACAGTCTGCCTAAAGAAAGACCCATCTGATAATCCTGGTCCCACTACCTCATCAACATTGTAATCATTTATATCATAAGTTTTTTCAAAACCAAAGTTCTTATGATTTGTCCTCCAATTCCAGTTTCCTGACTTTTCTGGATGCACTGATATAGTCTTATAATTTTCGCTTTCTAGTATCCTTGCCAAAGAATTATATTCATTAAAAGCGTATCTAAAATATACAGCTCCTTGTCTTATAGGATACAAAGATGTATTTGATATAAAATCTCCATCTGCACTTGTTCCATTATTTACGTTCTCATATATGTTATTGAAATAATAACTATTATTAAGCATTTTATTGATATTAGGGGTTATTTCTTGTCCATCTACAGTTTCATTTATCACAAAAGATTCTAAGGATTCAACTTGAAGGAATATAACATTTTTCCCCTGTAAAATGCCTTTATATTTATTGTCTGGAAGGTTTTCATCATTTTCCTTGTACCAATTGTCTATTTCCGTCATATCCTCTTCACTTAAGTCCTTCACTTTATTTGACGCAAAGTGATTATAAATATCAAAGGCATGATATCCTAAAGGAGAGGTATTGGACATAGTTTGAAAAGGTGCCCAGGTTGTTTTAAAGAAAAGCATGTTTCCATTAGTCTTATCCTTTACATCTATATATACATGGGCTCCATATATATATACTAGGGATAAAACTATTATTATAGCAGAAGTTAAAATATTCTTTCCTAAAGATCTAAACCTTCCTTTGTAATACTCTTTATATTTTATAGCTATAACTAAAAGCACTATTATATCTATAAAAAATAATATATCTATGAAGTGGATATGTTTAAATAAATTCACATCTCCAGGATTAAAGCTCCCTGATTTGAAAAGATATTCCACTGTCAAAAATCCACCGTATTCTCTATAGTAAACTAGATCCGCCCATAAAAGCATTGATACGAATAAATTTATTATTATGTAATATGCTAATCTTCCACGTCCCTTAAAACACAATCCTATTGCCATTATTATAACTACAAATAATATGTGGCATATAAAAGGTGGTGGCGAAAAGTACATTCTTGCTATATTAAAGGTTGCTGAATCCTTTCCATGGATAAGTGCTAAGAACATAAGTGTTTTTAGCCATATCAAGAATCCAACTATTAAAAATAGCTTATCTCTTCTCTTAAACCATTCCTTCAAATTAAATTTAGTCATCGATACACCGCCTATCGCTAAAATTCTTTTATCAGTTTAATATTATACCATATAAAAATAAAGATTAATTGTTTTCTTTCTTAAGAAAAGCTGAATTAGCTAGAAATGAAATATTCTCCAACTAATTCAGCCTATTTTTTAGCCTATTCTAAAATCATAAAGTCTATGAAGGGCTCTTGTGCACATTATATATTTAACTAAATCCTGTCCCTCCTTATCTTCATCTACCATAATTACTCCATCAAATTCAAGTCCCTTAGCTAAATAGCTAGGTATAACTACAACTCCACCATTGTAAAACATATATTCATTGTCTATGCTTTTAACATTAATGCTCTTTTTCAGCTCTTTTGATATTTCTTTGGTCATAGAAGAGGTTCTGCCTATTACTGCTATATTTTCTAGGCCATCTTTCAGCATTCCTTCAATAGCATCTTTAATGCCTTTTATAGAGTCTCCAAGCTCTTTGAAGCTCTCAACTTGAACCTTTTCTCCTTCTCTTACAAAGGGAACTTCTTCATAACCAGTAAAGCTGTTTGCATATTCCATAATCTGCTTTGTGGAACGATAACTTTTCTTCAAGTTGAATTCCTTTATACTTTCAGTGATAAGGATATCTTTCAAATTCATCATAGGTATATCTTCATTTACTATGAGCCTTTGATTGCAGTCTCCAACAACAGTGAAGGATTTTGCTCCTGTAAGCTCTTGTATAACCCTAAATTGAAGCGAAGAATAGTCCTGTGCTTCATCTATTACAACATGTTTTATATCATCTTTAGATTTTAATCCCCAAAGATTGATTCCTAGATAAAGCATAGGTGCCAAATCTTCATCTATAAGAGTTTTATCATCATTATATCTCTTATAAATGTCATAAACATCCTCTCCATCAAGCCATTTTAAGCTTTCTCTTGCATTCATAACATCTCTTACTAAATCTCTAATCTCAAGCCTTCTCTTGAATTCAAGATCATTTTCTTGGAACTCTCTATCACTATCAGATAAAGCTTCCTGCTTTTCTTTATATTTAGCATTTATCTCTCTAAGTATATTATCTCTCTCATCCTTTATCCTGCTTATACAAATCCTTTTTATCTTTGCTGCTCTTCTAAATAAAGGCATAGTTTTGTAGTAATCATTGAACATAGATTTTATCTCTTTTTCACTTACAACTACCTTTTCTCTAAACAAGATATCTCTAGCCTCATAATATTCTTCTTCTAGTTTTTCTATCAATGAATCCAATTCTTTTATGAAGATGTCAGAAGTTTTCCTTAAGATGTCTTCTTCTAAAGACTTATTTCCTTCTAAAACCTGCTGTATTTTTGTTGAGAATTCCATTATCTCTTCTGGGATATCCAAAAGATTTAAAGCAAACTCTCTAAAGGTATTTTGCTTTACTCCGTCTTCTCCTAATGATGGCAGAACTCTTGATATATACTCCATGAAAATAAAGTTAGGTCCAAGTATAAGAACTTTATTCTCCAATTGTTTTCTAAAGTTATATAATAAATAAGCTATTCTGTGAAGTGCTATGGTAGTCTTACCACTTCCTGCAACTCCATTTACCACAACAACTCCGTTTCTAGGTTGTCTTATTATATCATCTTGTTCCTTTTGGATCGTAATGACTATATCTTTTAATTTTTCATTTGTATTAGAACTCAATACCATTTGAAGAATCTCGTCCTTAACGTCCAACTCTGAATCAAAGAGACCTAAAAGTTCTGATTTCTTTATTATATATTGTCTTCTCTTTTCTATATCAACCTCTACTGTACCTAAAGGACATTCATAATGATACTGACCTAAAGTTCCAGCATAAAATAAAGAGGCTACAGGTGCTCTCCAGTCTACTATAGCTGGAACATATGCTCCCTCTTCTTTAAGTCCATATTTTCCTATGTATATATCCTCTTTAGAATCAAGATCCTTATCAAAAAATGTTATCCTTCCGAAGTAAGGAGAGAGCTTCAGCTCTGTAAGCTCCTTTAGTCTTTTGTCTATAATCTTAAAACTTTCCTCTTGAAGAAATTTGTCGTGGTCAAAATATTCTATGCCCATATCCTCGTCATCTCTATACTCTTCAAGATTTTCTTTTCTATATTCTTTTATATAATTCATAAAGCCTTTTCTTTTGTCTAAGGTTCTTAGTATCTCATTATTTATCTTCTCCACAGTTTCCTTTAACATAAGCTTTTCCATATGAAACTGTATCTCTTTTTCTTGATCCTTTAAAAAATTATTCTCACTCACCATTGTCATCTCCTTTTATGAAAAGTAAAACTGACTCATAATATTAGTATTACCCTAATGAGTCAGTCATATAAATTTCTATTCTTCTATAATCTCCTCTTGGTCAAAAGCTATTTTCTCTTCATCGGCAAATAGTTCTGGCTTTCTAGCCTTCACTATCTCCATGAATTCTTCACCTAGTAAAGTTTCCTTTTCTATAAGAGTTTCGGAGATTTCTAATAAAAGTTCTCTATTATCCCCTAAAAGCTTTATAGCTTTATCGTGACATGCCTTTATTATGCCAAGAGTTTCCTCATCTATTATAGATGCTGTTTCATTACTACACTGCTGAACAGGTCTTCCATCAAGATATCTGTTAGACATAGACTCTAAAGCCATCATATCAAATCTATCAGTCATCCCGTAAAGAGTAACCATATTTCTAGCACTTTGAGTTGCTCTCTCTATATCATTAGAAGCTCCAGTGGAAATTATATTGAATTCCACTTCTTCTGCTGCTCTTCCTCCAAGCATTACTGTTATCTGGTCTAAAAGCTCATCTTTTGAAACAAGATACTTTTCTTCTGCTGGAAGTTGCATTGTGTAGCCTAAGGCTCCCATGGTTCTTGGAACTATAGTTATTTTGTGAACAGGGTCGGCATTTTTTAATAAGGTTGCAGTAAGCGCATGACCAACTTCATGAAATGCTACTATTCTCTTTTCCTTTGAAGAAAGAATTCGATCTTTCTTCTCCTTACCTGCTATTATAACCTCAACAGCCTCTTCTAAATCCTCTTGTATAACCATTTTTCTATTATTTGAAACCGCTCTAAGTGCAGCTTCATTAACTATATTAGCTAAATCTGCTCCTACAGCACCTGGTGTTCCCTTTGCTATAGCAGTTAAATCAACATCATCTGATAGCTTTACATCTTTGGCATGAACTTTTAAAATTGCCTCTCTTCCTTTAAGATCAGGTCTATCTACTATAACTCTTCTATCGAATCTTCCCGGTCTTAAAAGTGCCTTGTCCAATACTTCTGGTCTATTAGTTGCTGCTAAGATTACAACTCCCTTAGAAGAATCAAATCCATCCATTTCTGATAAAAGCTGATTTAGGGTCTGCTCTCTTTCATCATTTCCCTGTATAGATCCTTCCCTACTCTTACCTATAGCATCTATTTCATCTATAAATACGATACATGGGGCTTTTTCTTCTGCTTGCTTAAATAAATCTCTAACTCTAGCAGCTCCCATACCTACAAACATTTCTACGAAATCAGAACCTGACATAGAGAAAAATGGCACCTTAGCTTCTCCAGCTACTGCCTTAGCCAAAAGAGTCTTTCCTGTACCAGGAGGTCCTACTAAAAGAGCTCCTTTAGGAAGCTGAGCCCCTATGTCTACATACTTTTGAGAATTGTGCAAGAAATCAACTATCTCTACAAGAGATTCCTTTGCTTCTTCCTGCCCCGCCACATCTCTAAAGGTCTTTCCTGTTTCGTTTTCAGCGTAAAGCTTTCCTACATTTTTACCGAAGGACATAACTCCTCCGCCCATTTTCTTGTCTATTCTTCCAAAGAGCAGTTTCCCTAAAAGCATAAAGATGACAATGGGACCTACCCAATAAAATATTATATTTGTTATAGGGTCATTAGTCTGCACATTTCTTTTCATATCCACATTGTTAGTCTTTAAAATCTTTATAAGGTCTGGGTCATTTATATAACCTGTATATAATGTTTTATCTGAATACTCATTATTCTTTTGAGGAACAATGAGTATTCTATCCTTTTCCATAACTACACTCTGAATCTCATTGCTTTCAACCATATTTAAAAATTCATTATAGGTTATTTCCTTTGTTGTATATGATGTTATCAAATCATTAAGAAATAAAACCATAAGTAAAGTTATTATCACATATGCTAAAGTAAATTTAGTCTTACCATTTTTAAACATACCGCTGCCTTATGGCATCTCACATCCTTTCGTCCTTCCACCAGTCATATTTTTAAGATGACTCTATGAAAAATATTATTTTGCAAGCTCATATATAGCTCTTCCATATATTTTTGCACTCATCATCAAATCATCTACACTTATATATTCATTTGGCTGATGTGCCAAATCTCCTCTGCCTGGGAAGGCTGGTCCAAACGCCACTGTGTTAGGCATTGCTTTTGCATAAGTTCCTCCTCCAATAGCTAAAAGCTCTGGCTCAAATCCAGTTTCTTCTTCATAAGCCTTTTGAAGCTTTTTAATAAGGTCATTATCCTTTGGAAAATAAAGTGGTCCCACTCCATCTATATCTTTTATCTCAATTCCTGATTCCTTTAAAGAAGTTTCAATACCCTTTAAGATTTCATCTTGGTTTTTAGTAACAGGATATCTTATATCTATTCTAAAATCTAAAGAAGTTTCAGTCATATTTATAACTCCTGCATTTAGAGTTAACTTTCCTGAAGGTTCATCCATAAGTCCAACACCTATATTTCCACCATTGACATCTCTTCCAATTTTATGTGCAAGAGTATCTATTATCACTCCGGCTTTTCCCTCTATGTCTAAAGTATTTAAGGCAAGTATAAGCTCCATTATAGCATTTTTCCCCTTTTCTGGAGTTGAACCATGGGCAGATACTCCATGAGATTTTAAAATCATGCCCTCTTCACACTCTTCTATGTCTATGGTAGCTCTATTTTGAATTATATAGCTATCTAGTATTCCTTTATCTGCTCCTTTGATTAACGCTTCGCAGTAGCCAGGAACTATATTTGATCTTTCTCCACCTTTTATATAAGAAATTGTAACCTTGCCATTTTGAGAAAAGTCACTGTGCATAGTGAAATTTAATATTCCCTTTTCAGCATAGATTATAGGAAACTCTGCATCTGGAGTAAAAGCCATAACTGGTGCCTTTTCCTTTTGAAGATAATAACCTATCTCACCGCATCCTGTTTCTTCATTAGTTCCAAAAATTATTCTTACTCTCTTAGTTAATGGAAGATTTGAATCTTTTATAGCCTTTAATCCGTAAAGTGCTGCTACTATAGGCCCCTTATCATCTAGGGCCCCTCTTCCCCATACTTTTCCGTCACTTATTTCGCCGCCATAGGGATCGTGATTCCAGTTTCCGCCTTCAGGAACCACATCTAAATGTCCTAATACTCCTACATACTCGTCACCTTCACCGTATTCTGCATAGCCTGCATAGCCATCTATATTCTTAGTTTTAAAACCTAATTCTTCTGATATTTTTAAAGCTTCCATCAATGCATCATTAACTTCTTTTCCAAATGGCATTCCTGGAAGTGCTTTCCCCTCTAAACTTCTGATTTTTAAAAGTCTCTGGGTAGAAGAAAGAATCTCCTCTTTTAATTCATCAATTCTCTCACTTAACATAACTATTCCCCCTAATTAAAAATTTTCATTCTATCAAATGGATATACTCTAACTCTCGCTTTTGCAATTATGCTACTCTTATCTATATAAGGGTCCTTCCAAAATCTACTGTCATAAGAATTGTTCCTATTGTCTCCTAAAAACAAATACTTGCCATCAGGAACCTCAAAATATCCAGGCTGGGTATTTCCTTGAACTTTATAAGGCTCATCTAATTCTTCTCCATTCACATAGACTTCGCCACTATTTTTCACCACTACCTCATCTCCTGGAAGCCCTATAACTCTCTTTATTAGAGTTTCATCTTTTCCATCTTGGTCAAACTTGAAAACAATCATATCCCCTCTTTTTATCTTGTCATGATTGTAAATCATGGTTGCAAAAAGCTGATCTCCTTTTTCAAGGGTAGGATACATGGATTCACTAGGTATCAATACTTTAAACAAAACATGCTTCGTAACCAGATTAGCTACGATGACAGCTATCAAAATCGGTATTATCCAATCCTTAAAGAATGTCATAAATCCACCGCTGTTTCTTTCTACTCTACTACTCCTCATCACTCCACATACCTTTCATAAAATCCTGAACTTCCTCTTCCCTCTCTTTTGTCTTTTTTTCATCCACTATAAAAGACTCCTCGGAGACCTCTAAAAGAACCACACCCTCTTTAAGCTTTCCTTTTATCTTTTCTAAAGATACGGCTTTCATAGCTCCATCCTCATCTTCGCATAGTGCAAAATTGCCCTCTATTCTATCGACTACATATAATCTTCCCATTCATTCATTGCTCCTTTAATATAAAATTATTAATCACTAATTTTTTAACTTAAAGGTAAAATTTAATTATTTATTATCTAATAATTATATCACAAAAGAAGTCATTAGACATATATGATTTGTTCAAGTTTTGTAAAGTAATGCGTAAATATTACGAAAATTTCATTACATTTTTTGATTATATTTGATATAATAGGAATATGATGTAATCTTCATATTAATTAACATACCTTTAATCACACTTTAGTCTTATTATAAGTTTGATTTATATTTTCAATATAACATAAAAATCTTTTTACATACTTTATATTTATTATTTACTTATTTTTTTATTTATTAACTATTTTTAAAGGAAGGAGATTTAAATGGAGAGTCAGGAAATATTATCACCTGGAAAAAAGATTCGTAAGATTCGTAAATCATTTAAAATCAATCAGGAAGATATAACTGGAGGCGAGATAACTAGAAATTTAATCAGTATAATCGAAAATGACAAAGCTAATTTAACTTCCAAAGTTGCAGTAATTTTATCTGAAAATATAAATAGGGTCTGCAAAGAAAAAGGCATAGATTTTAATGTAACCTCAGAATATCTCCTCGAAGATGTGGAAAGTCAGGCTAAAAAAATTGCTGACAAGTACATACTAGATTTAAAGAATGACTTTTTATCTTTATCAAGACTAAATAAGGTATCTATAGACATTGAAAAATTCTTGATGAGCTATCCTATTTATGATAAAAAAGCTGAAATTTATTGTCTTATAGGAGATTTATATTTTAAATTTGATGATTTTTATAAAGCTAACAACTTTTATTTAAAAGCTTATGAAAATATTCTTCAAGAAAACGATTTGAAGGAACTTACGAATGTACTTTACAAACTAAGTGCTAGCTCCTTTTCTAATCATAACTATGATGACGTATTGACTTATATCAATTTAGCTTTAGTAAATATAAACCTATTAACTTATGAAACAATTTATAACCTTTACATCAGCAGTATAAAGTCCTGTATTTATTTAGACAAGCTTGATGAAGCATTGAATGAAATTTCTTTTGTTGAGGATACACTTTCTTCTTATTTCTTAAAGAATTCAGACAAAAAACTTTCACTACTTAAGCTTAAAGCTAAATGTTTAAAGAAAAAACGCTTCTTTAATGATACTTTGAAAATAGAGAAGAAGATTCTATCATCTCTTCGTAAAGATAATATCGAAGACAAGCTTTTAGCCATAAGTTCAATGCTAGAAATCTATGTTTTCACTAAGGACTTTAAAAATGTACAAAATTCTTTGAAGCTCAATGAAGCAATTTTAGAGGAATATTGTGATATGGCTACAACAGCTAAATCAGCTGAAATATTTACTTCTTTTGCTGAGTTCTATAGCTTTATAAATGATACCTCGTCTGCAACCAAACTATTTGATTTAGCTACAAGTGCTTGTAGAAATAATTTAGATGACAGTACTATAGTATTAATATTATCAAAATACCTAGATTTTCTAATAAGCAACAATTGTTATGATAAAATAGCGTTTTTGAAAACAGAAGTTCTTACTCTAATATCCCTTAAAAAGCTTACAAAAACTAATGAACTTATATTTAAGTTCTTGAAGTACTATTCAGTATCTCAAGACATAGATTCATTAAACAGCCTTTTAGGATTTCTTACAGAATAATTTCTATACTTCTTTCAAAGGGACTGCTACAAAATGTACAAATCGTTTTGGAGCAATCCTTTTTTTATTTTTTTAATATGTCAAAACTTAATTTTATCTTAAAGTACCTTGGAAATTTAAAACCTATATATTTATATGTAGTATACTAAATATACTTTATAATGTGGAGGATACTACCGATGACAACTTCAACATGTGATACTACTACATCAAAAAATAAAAACCCTTTTCCAGCTGTATTTAAATCTTTAAAAGAACATAAACTTTTAAGATACAGTTTAATAGCAATATCCTTGAAGACCCTTTTATTTTTGTTTCTTATATCAAGCGATACTGCTACAACTGTAAATTTTAAAACTATATTTTTTAGTGCCCCGCCAATTTTGGCGTACTTAAGCTTTTTTATACTTTCATTATCTCCTGCATTTTTGTTTACTGGAAAGGTACACAAGTGGAGTTTTTCTGTTATAAATCTACTTGTTACAATACTTTATGTAGGTGATATATGGTACTTTAGAAGCAATCGTTCATTTTTAAATTATCATATGCTTCAATACTCTTCTAATCTGGACAACTTGGGTTCCAGTGTAATTGCTATGTTTAGATGGGTAGATTTACTATTCCTTTTAGATTTGATATTTATAATCATTTTAACTATAAAGAGCAATTTAAAGATAAAATCATATAAAAATCAGCTTATATGTTTTCTTTTAATGGTCTTAATACCAAGTTCTTATCTTTTTTACGCTCATATAAAGATTGATAAATTTGAAAAGGCCTATCCTAACCAATATTTATTTCGTACTACTTGGGCTCAAAATCAAACAATGTCTTCCCTTACTCCTATTGGATATCATATATTTGATTACTTTGAATTCAAAAAGGAAAGTAAGCCCTATGTTTTTAATGAGGAAGAGCTAAGCTACATAGATAGCTGGTTTAACACTAAAAAGGAGACCCTTCCTGATAATGAATATAAAGGTTTATTTAAAGGAAAAAATCTTATAATCCTTCAAGTTGAGTCTCTTGAAAATTTTGTTATAGGTCAGAGTATAAATGGAACAGAAATAACTCCTTCTCTAAATAAACTTTTAGAAAGCAGCTTATACTTTAGTAACTTCTATGAACAAACTCATAATGGAACTACATCTGATGCTGAACTTATGGCTAATACCTCCATGTTTCCAGTTAGGTCTGGAAGTACATTTTTTAGGTTTCCAAACAACACCTATAAAAGTTCTCTCCCAGTACTTATGAAAGATATGGGGTACAATACTTTAGCAGCCCATCCCGATAAAGGTTCTTATTGGAACTGGATGTCTGCCTTGAAATCAATAGGCTTCGAAACATGTTTAGACTCAGCAGATTTTGAAATGGATGAGCTTATCGGACTTGGCTTAAGCGATGGAAGCTACTTAAATCAGCTTTCTTCTTATATAAAGAAACAACCACAGCCATTTTATACTTTTTCTATAACTCTCACTAGCCATACCCCGTTTAATATGCCTAGTGACATCATTGATATAGATACTTCCGGAAACTTGAAAGATACTAAGGTTGGAAAATTTATCGAATCTATTCATTACACCGATAAGCAGATAGGATTATTTTTGAAGGAACTAGATTCCTCAGGATTATTAGATAATTCAGTTGTGGTCATATACGGAGATCATGAAGGTGTCCACAAATTCTTTGCAGATGAAGTATCCGCCATAAAAGATAGCGAAACCTGGTATAAGGACAATAATTTGAAGGTACCTCTAATAATATACTCTAAAGACCTTCAAGGAAAAACTATAGAAACTATTGGTGGACAAGTTGATATCTTACCAACACTAAGCTATCTTTTTGGAGTAGATAAATCTAAATACGAGGACAGCTCTTTAGGAAGAAATTTATTAAATACTAATAAAAATTTTGCCGTTCTTTCTACAAGAAAAATAATAAGTGTTGGTCTTAGTGAAAATGATGAAAATTTTATGCTAGAATCCTTAGATTTAAGCGACAAATTAATTAGAGCTAACTATTTCAGGAAGGAGTAGATACCATGAATAAAATGCCGAAATGGGTATTAATATTTATCTTAACAGCACTAATGATGCCCATTCTATCTATAGAGAGCATCATTCCATGGATACTATTTGTTCTAATATCATGGAAATGTATTAATATATCAAAGTCATCTAATACTACAGCAATTAAAGTTAGAGATTGTTTTATCTGGACAGCTTCTGCTGGATTCCTAACTTTTTGTTTTAATATGCTCGTAACTTCTGCTATGCCATTTATAATAAGTATGATAGTATAGAGAACATTACAAAAGGCGATATCATTAAATTTTTATAATTCAATGATATCGCCTTTATGTTCATATAATTATGCTAAAGCTATAACTTCGATTTCTACCTTAGCATCCTTTGGAAGTCTTGCTACTTCTACAGCACTTCTTGCTGGATATGGCTGTGCAAAGAATGAAGAGTATACTTCGTTCATTTTAGCAAAATCATTCATATCGCTTAAAAATACAGTAGTCTTTATAACCTTATCCATGCTACTTCCTGATTCTTCAAGTATTGCCTTTACATTTTCTAATGATTGTCTTGTTTGCTCTTCTATTGTTTCTGGCATAACTCCAGTCTCTACGTTTATTGGAAGCTGTCCAGAAGTATATACAAGCTCTCCTATTGTTATTCCTTGAGAATATGGTCCTATTGCACCAGGTGCCTTTGTAGTTGCTATAGCTGATTTATTCATCATGATACCTCCAAATTAATTTTATTCAATCATATTAATTTTATAATATATTCAGACATTTTGCAATGATGCTAATGGTATTTATATCTATAAAAGTGGTGATACAAGTCTCACTACTGACTCTATAAGCCTATCGATTATGCTTCTCTTTCCAAATTCATCACCATCTATCTTAGTTGATACCTTCATATCTTCTTCAAATTGAGCCTCCATAATCTCTGCTATTTCTTTGTTGTATATGAAACAGTTCACTTCAAAATTTAATTTGAAACTTCGTATATCCATATTTGCCGTACCCACACTGCTTACCGCTCCATCAGCCACAATAGTTTTAGCATGTATAAATCCCTTTTGATAATAGTATACTTTTACTCCTGCATCTAAAAGTTCACCAATATAGGAATTAGCTGCCCAAAACATAGTCTTATGGTCTGGCTTTCCTGGTATCATAAGCCTTACATCAACTCCTGACAAAGCGCTTATTTTCAAACTATTTAGCATTGTTTCATCAGGCACAAAGTAAGGTGTCTGTATATATACATTTTTTCTTGCATTATTTATTATCTTTAGATATCCATTTCTTATATGCTGTTCATCATTATCAGGTCCGCAGGATACTACCTGCATTCCTGTTATATCTTTTATGTTCTCTACTTTAGGAAAATACTTTGAGTAATCATCAATTTTTTCTCTAGATGCATATACCCAGTCTAAGAGGAATCTCTCCTCTATATCTGCAACACCTTCTCCCTCTATCTTAAGATGAGTGTCTCTCCAATATCCTATCTTCTTATCTTTTCCAACGTGTTCTTTTCCAATATTAAAGCCTCCTGTAAATGCCACAGTGCCATCTACTACTACTATCTTTCTATGATTTCTATAATTTATTCTAAAGCTTAAATACGGTATTATGCTTGGAAAAAATGCTGCACACTTTCCTCCATTAGCCTTAAATTCTTTAAAATATTTTTTTCTGTTAAGTTTACTAGATCCCATAGCATCATATAAAAGTCTAACTTCTACACCTTCTTTGACTTTTTCACTTAGAAGCTTTATAAATTCTAATCCAATTTCATCTTTTTGAATTATGTAATACTCAACATGTATATAGTTTTTTGCCTTTCTTATAGCTTCAAAAAGCTCCTGATACTTTTCTTTTCCATCAAATATCACTTCTATTTTGTTATGCTGACTGTATACTGCCTTGGATTGAGCCGTATTCATAGTTATAAGATCTTGATTTTTATTTGTAGCCACGTCATACACATAGGCAGTTCTTATTTCATTCAGGTATTCTTTTCTTGTATTATCATCTATAATTTTATTTCTAAAGATTTTATGCTTGCTCATACCATGTCCTATAAAGAGATAGATGATAAACCCTACTACAGGTAAAAAAGTTAGAACCATAAGCCAAGCCCATGTTAATGTTGGATTTTTTCTTTCAAAGAATATAAGAGCTATTATAGCTAAAATATTTAATCCATATATTATAGTAAGAATATTTGTAAGCAACTCCATAAGATTCCTCCTGATTTTATGTCTTTATTTAATTATACAATAATACCATATTTTTTTAAAAGATAATATAATAAGGTCTTAAAGGATTTTCACTTTAAGACCTTATTATATATTTTATATATCGAAAATTCCAAAGATATATCCTTGAGATTTAAAGTAATCTATTATATCTTGAAGCATACTTGCAGTATCTCGTCTTCCTCCAGAGTCATGAAGAAGCACTATAATTTTTTCCTTGCCACTTGAAGTTCTCTTAAGGATAGCCATAAGCTCTTCCTTTGTCTTTTGTTTGCCTACAGAATCTTCTGTTAAACTGTTCCAATCTAAACTAGTTATCTTATAAGAATCATCACATCCATTATTTCCATAAATTTCAAGATATGTTTTCATAAATATTCCTTAACAAATCATTGCATATGCTAGACTTAAATATCAAAAGCACCAAAAGAATATCCTTGAGATTTAAAGTAATTTATAATATCTTGAATCATATTTGCAGTATCATCTCTATCTTCTGAATCATGGAGAAGCACCACAATTTTGTCCTTACCTTTAGATGTCTTTTTTAAATTACTCATCAGCTGCTGCTTGCTTTTCTTATTTCCTATAGAATCCTCTGTGAGGCTGTTCCAGTCGATGCTTGTTATTCCATGCTCATCTAAAATATCTATAGCTTTCTTTATATTCTTATCATGATTATGAACTCTTGTAACTTCTCCATAAGGGAATCTGAACATCTTGCATTTATATTCGAAACCTAAAGCTTTTGATATAGCATTATCCGTGTCTTCTACTTCTTTTAATAAATGTTCCACATTTACTACTCCATTAGGATATAGATTTTTACCGCTATGGGTATATCCATGACTGCATATAGCATGACCTTCCTTATACATCCTTCTAACGATAGATGCATACTCCCCACCTTGGTCCACAGTTTTTCCTATTAAAAAAAATGTACCCTTTATAGAATTTTGATCTAATACATCTAAAACCTTGGGGGTATTTTTTAAAGATGGACCATCATCAAAAGTTAAAAACACTATTTTTTTGCCATCATTACTCACTCTTCTCTTCACTATATCCCTTCCATATGATGCGGGAAATCTTTCCTCTGACACATTTTCACTATCCCTATTTTCTGTATCATCATTAGATGAAGTAACCTGTTCTTTAGAAGATGCTGAAACATTATTAATATGTGTAAACATAAAAAAAGCACCAGCTAGACATATGGTTGCTACAATCAAAACACTTAATACTCTACATCTTTTTTTCTTCAAAACTCTTCGCCTCCTGATATAAAATACCTTGAATTTAGTTGTTCCCATTTTCATATTTTTTATTTAGATAAATTTTTAAATATAAACCTTCATATCTCCATATAAAAAAGAGTTCATGGAAACCATGAACTCCTCTATATATAATACTGATTGGCGATGAGATTAAGAAATTTTTAGTATGATTCTTTTATTATGTTTTGTAAATACTCTTTTGATCCAAATGGAAGGAATCCAAGTACTGGACACTCCATAACTTCTTCTAACTGCTCTTCAGTTACATTGAAGTCTTTTAATGTCTTTCTTAGGTTTACTTTTTCTAAGAAAGAAGATAATTCATCATATAACTTTTCTGCTGCTTCTTCATCAGATACATTCTTAAGTTCTGCATTAAATAATCTAGCTACATCTGCAAACTTCTTTGTGTTTTCTTTGTGAGAATTCTTAACGAATGCTGGGAATACAATAGCTAACGCTTCTCCATGAGATATATGAGTTATTCCTCCTATAATCTCTGAAAGTGGGTGTGGCGCAGCTGCTCCTGCATTTGCAAGACCTGAACCAGCTAATGTATCTGCTACAGCTAAGTTTTCTCTATATTCTAAATTGCTTCCGTCTTTCATAGCATTTTCCAAATTATTTATAACAAGTTCCATTGATTTTAAGCATTGAATTTCTGTCATTGTTGAAGCATTCTTGTTTATATAGCTTTCAAAAGCATGAGTAAATGCATCAAATCCTGTAGAAGCAGTTATTCTTGCTGGAAGTGTTGTCATAAGCTCTGGGTCAACTATACATTCCCTTGAGAAATTTTGTGGATGGAATATAGTGTTCTTTTCTGCACCCCTTGATATAACTGCAGCTTGAGTCACCTGACTTCCTGTTCCTGATGTAGTTGATACAGCTAAAAGTGGAAGTGCCTTCTCACTTACTGGAGCATACTCTTCAAAAGGACTTGTATATGTTCCATACATTGTATCCCAATCTATAGTATCTAAGCCATAAGTTAATGCTATAATCTTAGCTGTGTCTATGCTTGAACCCCCACCTACAGCTAGTACAAAATCAACTTTTTCCTCTTTTGCTAATTCAAATCCTTCGTTAACCATTTCAACTGTTGGATTTGGAAGTACTTTATCAAATTGAATTGTTTCTATATCACTTTTCTTTAATATATCCTTTACTCTTTGGAAAAGCTTATCTAATGGAGCTTCATTTGGAGTTGTAACAAGCAAGCACTTTTTACCATATTTTGAAGCTATTTGTCCAAGTTCTTCTAATCTTCCTTTTCCAAAATGTATTCTTGATGGTTGATAATAATTAAACATATTTTACCTCCTATATACTTTATCCTATGCTAGTTATTAATCACTTTTTCTTTCCTTACCCTCATTATAAAAGATATGCTACTTGCCTTACAATACAAGGGCCTTTCATAAAAATTAACTAAAGAATGTGGTATTTTTCAACTGCAGCGAAACCTATTTATCATAAAGCTTTCATCTTTTTCCTCATTATTGTGGAAATAAAAAGTTCACACCTTTCTCCATGAGAATCAGCTTACAATGATATAATTTAATTAAAATAAAAATTACTAAAGTTTAAAGAAAGCAGGGATTAATGATGCAATATTTAATAGACACAGCAAATATGGAAGAAATAAAAGAAGCTTTGGAACTAGGAGTAAAAGGGGTAACTGCAAACCCATCTATGTATCTTAAAGAAAAGGTAAATTTCACATCATTTTTAAGTGAAGTTTCCGAGTTAGGTCCATCTATCCTAACTGCAGAGGTTATGGAAGATACTCTTGAAAATATGTTAAAAACATCTGAAGAAATATTAGCTATAAATCGTGATATAATAATAAAGATAAACTTTTCTGAAACAGGACTAAAGCTTATAAACATCCTTAATAAAAGAGGAGTTAAAACAGCCGCTACATTAATTTTTACATTAAGACAAGCAACCATAGCTCTTAATGCTGGTGCTTCATACATCTTCCCTTTCATAGGAAGAAATGATGAAATAGGATTAGATGGACTAAATATCTTATCTGATATATGTCATGTAATAAAAATAAATAATTATGATGCAAAGGTTGTAGCTGCTTCTATAAAAAATTTAAACCACTTAGAAAAAGCTGCTTTAGCTGGTGCAAACTATGCCGCTGTAACTTTTGATTGTTTTAGAAAAGCTATGCACCATGAGCTTACAGAGTCCGGAGCTAAAACTTTTGAGGAACATTGGGCTCTTTTAAACAAATAATCTTTTAAGGAGGTCTATCTTTTGAATAAAAGACTGTCATCTATAGTGTCCATACTTCTTAGGAAAAACGACTACGTGACCATAGACTCTATATCGAGAGAATTAAAGGTTTGTAATAAGACTATACGAAACGACCTTGTAACTTTAGATAATTGGCTTAGAGAGATGTCTCTAGACCTAGACAAAAAGCCTGGGGTTGGAGTTGCTATATTAGGGGATGAAGATATAAAGCTTAGAATTTTAAATGATGTTGTATCAAAGGAAAATGTCATTGAATCATATTCTCCTGAGGATAGAAAGCTATATATACTAAAAAAGTTATTTTCAAGTAACAGCACCATAAAGCTTCAATCTTTATCAAAAGAGCTTTATGTAAGCCGTGCTACTATCCACAAGGACCTCATAAGCGTTGAAGTTTGGCTTAAAAGACATAAGATAATCCTTATAAGAAACAGTGATTACTTCTTATTTATTGATGGCAAAGAAAAAAACATAAGAAAGGCTATATGCTCACTTATTCAGCTGGAAATTGAATGTACCACCCTTAGTCAGCTTCTTAAAAGCAATGACAAAACTACATCTAATCAGCAATTTGCTTCAATTGAAAATCTTATCGATGTTGATTTTGTAAAGCTTCAAAATGTAGTGCTATCTGTTGATTCTTTGACAAAGTATAATTTATCTGATGATTCTATCATGCAGCTTTTAATCCTTATCGCTGTCTCCATGAGAAGAATCAAAATAGGTCACGGTCTAACTTTATCTGATGAATTCCTTAAGGAGCTTAAATCTCTTAAAGAATTCACAATGGCTAAAGATTTGACATCATCACTTGAAAAAAGTTTTGGTATACCGTGGTCTAATGATGAAGCTGGACATATATTAGTAAACATATTAGGTTCTAAGACCAATATAGCCAGTCATGATTCATTCTTAAAAGAAGACCTTAGTGACATATGCAATAAGGAAGCTACCCCTTTAGCAAAAGCCTTAATAGCTTGTTGGAAAAAAGATTTAAATATACCATTAACAGAGGACAGCAAATTATTGTGTTCTCTTACAAGCCACCTAAATCCTGCTATAACTAGGATTAAGTACAGTTTGCCTCTTAATAATCCGCTTCTTAGTGATATATGTGATACTTATCCTAACACATTTAAAACGGTAAAGAGAAGTGCCCATATATTTAATGAGCTTCTAGGCGTTGATATAAATGATGATGAGATCGGATATCTTACCCTTCACCTAGCTTGCTCTATAGATAGATTAAAAGCACCTTTGAGGACTGTAGTTGTATGTCACAGCGGAGTTGGTGCCTGCGAGCTTTTACTAAATAAAATTAATTTTGAATTTAATGAGCTTGAAGTCATAGCCCTAAAATCAGCTACTTCTTTGGCATCCTTTAGTTTATCTGATGTGGATCTTATAATATCCACAGTGCCTCTAGATTTAGATTGTGATATAAAAAAAATCACAATCAATCCACTACTTACAAAATCAGATATGCTTAGACTTAAGGTTGTTATAAAGGAAATCTATTCTCAAAAGAATAGCCCTGAAAATTAGATTGTATATTATAATCTAAAAACATATGGTGCCCTGCAAGATGTATGTGTCATTTTGCAAGGCACCATTTTTTATGCAGCAATGCTGCTTTCTGTATTAGATTTAAATTTCTTTGTTATAAAGTTTATAGTATTTATTATTACAAATAATGATAGTAGAGAGTAAACTGAAATCATAAAGTTCTTGCTTATTACACCTGATCCAACAACAATCATTCCATCTAGGATGAATAATATAATTGGAAGCTTCACAAACTTTACTACCTTATTTATAAGCATGGCTGCAAGGTCTGTTCCTCCGGTAGCACAATTTCTAACTATGGCAATTCCTATAGCTGTTCCTACTAGAAGTCCACCTATGATTCCTGCTATCAAAAGATTATCTGTGATATGAAGTTCTGGTATAAGCTTTAAAAATACAGGTGACATTAAAGTTATATAAAGGGTCTTTATACCAAAACTCTTTCCTAAAAATATGATTCCCATTATTAAAAGTGGTATTGATATAGATAATGACATTACTTCAACAGGTATTCCTGTAAAGTTACTTCCGATTATAGAAGCTCCAGTGATTCCACCTGGTGCTAAATTGTGCTCTTTAAAAAAGAAATTTACCGCCATAGCTGTAAGAATGCTGGACATGGTTATCCACAAATAATCTTTTATTATTTCTTTATTTTTCATGATTTTCTCCTTTGCTAATAACAATAACCAGTATTAAATACTGGTTATTAAATGAATTTTATATTACTCTAATCCTAATTTTTCTACTGCTGCGTCGATTGCTGCTCTGCATTCCTTAACGCCTTCAGCTATTCCTTTTTCACATCTGAATATAGCTGATGAAAGAACGATAACGTCTGGGTTACATGCTATAAGCTTTTCCATATTGTTTACACGAAGTCCTCCGTCAATAGCAAGCTCACATCTTGGATTCTTTTCGTCTATCATCTTTCTAGCTCTGTTAACTAGGTCTACAGCACTCTTTCTCCATCCCCAGTTTTCTTGTCCATCTGTTTCGTCAACTCCATGAACAACGATGTGTAATCTATCTATATCATAGATTGACTCTTCTACAAAGCTTAGTGGAGTGTAACATCCGATTGTTAAACCAATCTTTATTCCAAACTCTCTGCAGTAGTTAATGATATATGCTAGAGGTGCTCCTATGAATTGCTCTGCTGGAATTATAAGCATATCACATCCAACCTTAGCTAACTTTTCTATAAATAATCTATCACATTCTCTAGTGTATATGTGGCACTCTATTGGCTTATCTGTAACTGGTCTTATACCTTCGATTATTTGGTGACCACCCATAAGTTGCATGTTTCTTAAATCATACATGTCTGCTGCATCTGAGTGTACGTAATCTGCTCCTGCATCTGTAGCTTCCTTTACTACCGCTGCGATGTTTCCATAGTTAACGTGTGCAAGTCCTGCTGCTATTTTTATGTGTTTCATTTTAAATTCCTCCTATATACTAATTATTATTGTTGTTATTTATTCTTATATTTTTGATTACTTCATCTTGTTGAACTGTTTTCTTAGCTTCTTTTCATACTTATCTTACACTGGCTAAACCCCTATCGTCAATGGGTCTTGGCCCTCCTTAACTTACCTTTATATTGTGGTAAATTATAATGGTATATATTAGTTTTATTAAAATATTATTCTTTACAACAAAAATAGACCCAGACCGCTTGTACAGTCTGAGCCTATTCTTGTGCTTAAGGAATCTATTAATCCATTCCTAATTGTTCTTTAACTTTTGCTGCTAAAGTTATTACGTGAGGTCCATATATTACTTGTAGAGATTTCTTTCTTCTTACAACACCAGTTGCTTCTAATTCATTTACCCAAGTGTTGTCATCAGCAGTTTTTTCTGCATCATTAAGCTCTACTCTTAATCTTGTAGCACAGTTTGTAACATTTACTATGTTCTCTGCTCCGCCAAGGCCTTCTATGATTCCAGTAATTAATTCAGAATTATCGCTAACAGTAGCTTTTCCTTCTTCTCTTGCTTTGTACTCTTTTTTGCTATATAGTTTAACATCTTTATTCTCAGTTCTACCTGGAGTCTTGATGTCAAATTTAACTATAACATATTTGAATAAAATATAAGCTACTATGAAGAATACTGGTATTAAGTATAATAATGACCAAGCATCAACCTTCTGTGGCTGTAATAAGTTAGGGAACATATTTCTAAATGATTCTCCCATTATTGAAACCTTTGTAGCTTCAGTTGCAACATAAGTTAAACCTGCTAGTGGAACGTATGCTAGGAAGTATAGTAATGGAGCTACGAATAAGAATGTATACTCGATTGGCTCAGTAACACCAACTAACATAGCTGTAACGATTGCTGGTATTAATATACTTGCAGCTTTTTTTCTGTTCTCTGGTCTTGCAGTTTTATACATAGCTAAAGCTGCACCAGGAAGTATTGCAAAGTGTATTAGTAGACGTCCTGTTGTAAAGTTACGTACTATATAAGATGTTGTATTTGGGTCTCCCATTTGAGCAAGCTTTATGTTATTTACTCCTTCGTAAATAACTCCAGCTATCTCCATGCTTCCACCAACTTTAGTGTACTCGATTGGGAATGCTATTAAGTGATGTATTCCAAATGGTAATAATGCTTTATCTGCCGCTCCGAAAGTGAATGTTCCAAGTAATCCACTTGATCCTATGAAGTTACCTACTGATGCAAGTGCACTTCCTATATAAGGCCATACGAAATACATGAATAATCCTAAAGGTATTGCTACTAAGAATAACATTATTTGAACAAATCTTGGGCCTGAGAAGAATGATAATGCATTTGATAATTCCTTCTCACAATATTTGTTATGTACTAAGCTTGCTACAAATCCTGATATTATAGCTCCAAATATGCTGCAATCGAAAGTAAATATTCCTAAGAAAGTAGTATAAAGTGCGCTTTTATTCATTGCAGCCTGTTCGCTAAGACCTGCCTGCATAAATGCTTCTGCTGTTGCAGTTTGTGGATTTATTCCATTGATTCCAAGTAAAGTGCTTATTACTGTGTGCATAGCTATGAATAATACTAATCCACCAAATGCACCCCATCCTTTTTCCTTTTTAGATAAGCCAAATGCTATACCTACTGCGAAGAATATTGGTAAGAATCTCATTACCATAAATCCTAAATCGTTTATTACTTTGAAGAATGAGTGAAGCATTCCTCCCTCTGTTATAAGCCAGCTAAGTCCTAAGGCTCCTACGTTTTCCATGTTTACAAATGCTGATCCAAGTCCTATAAATACCCCTGCCACAACAAGTAGTATAACTGGTATCATCATTGCTCCTGATATAACCTGTAGTTTATCTTTCATTTGTTTCTCCTCCCTTTTTATCTGTATGATAATAAATATATGGCGTTGCAATATATTTCTATTGCCTTTTCAAGTGTTTCTATTCTTATATTTTCATTTGCTTTATGTGAATTTGGAACATCTCCCATTAAAGTTGGTCCAAATGCTACACCTTCTTTTAAAGTTCTGGCATAAGAAGCCGCTCCTTTACTCAAAAGTTCTGCTTCTTCTCCCATGACCTCCTTATATGCAGCCCTCAAAGATTTTATAAGCTCACTTTCAGGGTTTACATAAAGTCTATCAAGTTCTTTAGTTATTTCGAAATTCAAATTATTTTCCTTCGCTATCCTTACAAAAGTATCTTTAACCTTTTCTTTTTCAATACCCCTTGGATATCTGAAGTCAAATTTTATACTAAAATCCTCTTCCCTAAAAAATAAATTCATAAGACACATGGTGGTACTTCCCATTTCTTCGTCTTCCACATGAAGTCCTATACTCTCACCATAAATAGAATCTATAAAATAATTCTTTAATATATCTCTAAGTGTTTTTCCTTTGCTATTTAGTTCTTTTATCTCACACAAATCCTTACCAAATTTGAATGCAGAATTTTCTCCTCTTTCAGGATGCCTTGACAAAGCGCTCTTGCCCTCATAGATAACACGAACTTTATTGTCATTAAGCTCTATAGAAGAAGCTCTTTTCAATAATGCTCTAAGCTCTTTTTCATCTTTTGTTACAAACTCTGCCTCTATAAAGTCACAGACAAACCCTTCTTCATCTTTACTGCAAACATTAAAAAGATTGTGTTTGTTATCATTTTCTGTTACATTTTCATATCTGTATGAGTAATACATTATTCCTTTTTCACCATTTACAATTGGAAAATCTCCATCAGGAGAAAATCCATATACTGGTTGAGGATTCTTTGAAAAATAATATTTCATACATTCCCAAGTGGTTTCTTCTGCACCACCAACTATAATCCTAATTTTTCTTTTCATATCTACATTTAATTCTTTTAAAATTTTCACAGCATATAAAGCGGCAAGTACAGGCCCCTTATCATCGTTTACACCCCTGCCATAAAGGAATTCATTTCTTTTTTCCATTTTGAAGGGATTGCTATGCCATTGATCTGGATTAAATATAGGTACAACATCTAAGTGACCTAATACTCCTATAAATTCATCACCTTGGCCTATTTCAGCATGAGCTGCATATCCATTAAAATCTTCAGTTTTAAATCCTTCTCTCTTAGCTATGTCTAAGAATTCATCAAAAGCTTTTCTTATATTCTCTCCAAAAGGTGCTCCTTCTCTTTTAGTATCTAAATCTCTAATAGAAGGAACTGACACTAACCTTTCTAAATCTTTTATGAGATAGGGCATATTTTCTTTTATGAGTTCTTTTAATTTTACCTTATCTATAATAGTATCGACATCCTTCCCTTTAATATTTCAAGAAATTAGCTTTTCAGTTCATGTATTAATTATAAATGAGAAATATATCGCATTTCAACGTTTACACTTGCTATATTGATTACCATAATGATATGGTAACTTTCATACACGAAAATAGTTTTTAATATAATTCACTTTTAGACTTCTCTAGATCTTCCAGTCCTTCTTATGTTAATTTTATATAATTTACTACAAATTGTATTACTTTTCCTATAAACATGATATCTATTGTTAGTATATTTTTTTACCATATAGGAGTGTACATTATGTTTTTCAACATGAATGAATTAATATTAGCCTTAGGCATGGCATTAGATTTTGCTGGAAGAGTCTCATATATTAATGAGCTTGAGCCTTCTTCTCATGTAAATATCGCATATAAAAATCTGTTCAATCATTCTTTGAAATGCGGATATATATCTATGGAACTTTGTAATGGATTAGCTCTAGACTCAAAAGATACAAAGGATATTTATATTGAAGCTATATTACACGATATAGGAATAGCTTCAAACCATAATTACTATGTGGAAGGAAGTAATTCTAGCTTTATACCTGACCACTGTATTTCTGGTTCTAAAACCATCGATACCTTTCCTAACAGTTCAAAGCAAAGAGAATAAAATCTCAGTATTTTTCATCATTTTATATTTATAACATTCTTTGTATCCTCACCAAGTATTCTTTCTGTATCAGCTATAGATTTTTGAACCCTTTCAAAAACATCCTCAGATAAATTAAATTTCTCTTTATCACTTATAGCTTCATCTATAGGAATTATTCTATGAACAAATAGTCCAGATTCCTGCTTTTCTCTATAAACCCAAGTAGGTATTATCTCATAATCCTTTATCTCAACTTTAGAGTCCTTTTTTAAATTAATTTTCAATATATACCCATCTTCTGTCAATCTATTTTTCAATTCCTCGTAACATTGATTAGATAAAAAATTACCCTGTGAATATGCAACCAGTGTATTCTTGTCCTTGCCCTTTATGACCTCACATGGTTGAATTACATGGGGATGCCCCCCTAGTATCAAATCAACTCCAAGCTCATTTGCCTTTTTAGCTATATCTTGTTGATATTTTGATGGTTTCGTATCATATTCATTTCCCCAGTGTATTTCAAGAACTATAAACCGTGCTCCTTCACTTTTCATAGAATCTATATTCTTTTTCATATCTGAATAAAGATTTGTAAGGTCATTATAATTAAAGGTGTTTACCATAGATTCTATTTCTTTGGAAATAGGTATAGAGTTTATGGCCTTTTTTCCCTTTTGTGCTGGAGTTTCATAAACATAGGACATGAAACCTATCTTTATATCATCAGCTTCAGTAATCAGATATTTTTTATAAGAAGCATCCTTCTTCACTCCTACATATTGGAGGCCTTGCTCCTCTGTGACTTCCATAGTTCTCTCAATGGCCTTAGCTCCTTTATCTACAATGTGATTATGTCCATAGTTTATAATGTCAATTCCACTGTTCTTTATATCCCTTAAAGCTTCATCTGGAGTATTAAATAACGGAAATCCACTATAGCTCCCCCCTCCAGCAAATACAGTTTCAAGGGTTCCAATACTTATATCGCTTTTACTTAAAATATCTTTAATATACTCAAAGGACTTTGAAAAGTCGTAGGTTTTGCCATCCTTTGCTCCATCTATTTGGCTCTGATGAAATATTATATTTCCGACGGAAGTTAGTGTTACTACGTTTTCCTCCCTGGCTTCATAATTTTTATTTTCTGCTTCTACTGCTTTTTCCCTATATAATTGACTAGTATATGTATATCCAGTGGCTGTCCCTAAAATCAAAAATCCTGCTACACTAAGTAATTTAATGTATTTTTTCAAATTAACCACCTCACTTTTATACTTACAATTATAACCAATAATCAACTTTTTTTATAACACCTTCTTAAATTTTCAGAAAATAAATACGATATTTTTCTAGATAAGCGGCTTAATTTGCAAATTAGAAGTTCAAAATTACTTTTAAAAATTTAATAGCTACACTCATTTAATGCACAACAAAAGGTCGAGTAATACTCGACCTTTTTAGTAATACTCGACCTTTTTCTATTCTATTTATTTATCATATCAAACACAGCTTTTGAAATTGCTCCTATGGTTTCTCTCCCATCTTTATTGGTTGAATTATCTTTAGTCAATACACATATTATATAGTTTTGTTTTGGATGATAAACTATTCCAACATCATGCTCAAGCTTATCTAAATCCCCAGTTTTATGTGCTATTAAAATTTCATCTGGAAGATATAGATTTAATCTTCCTCCAACCTGTTGTCTCTTTAATATATCTATCATTACATCACTATATTTACCATTTACCAACTTACCATCATAGATTAAATATAATATTCTGCATAGATCCTTGGCACAAGTTGTATTTTCTCTTCCTTGCTTAACTGCTTCTGAATCCATCATTTTTCTTCTTAGTCTCGTACTCTTAAGGTTTAGTTCATCAGCCATGATATTGATGTTATTAATACCTATCATATCTATAAGCATGTTTGTTGCCGTGTTATCACTTAATATTATCATAAGAGTTATGATTTCTTTTAATGTAAATTCATGTCCACAATCAAGCTCCTTTAATATGCCGTCACCTCCGCATTTGCATTGCTCTTTAAGCTCTATAATATCATCTAAAGATCTCTGTCCATCATTAACCTCTTTCATTATTCTTGACATTATAAGCAGCTTTATTGTGCTAGCAGATGGAAATATCATATCTTCATTTATCATGATTTCCTTGTCACTACCCAAGGTCTTAATTGCTACAGCCACATCCCCCTTATTGATATCTATTATATTTTGTATTTCACTTTTTAAATCCACAATTCCAACCTCCTATTATCCTATGAATGACCTTACTAAAACTAACAATAAATTAGCAATAACAACGGTTATTCCGAATTTCACCATGTTCTTCAAATCCTTTGATCTTGCAAGTCCCATTTGTCCAAGCATATCTGCTTCTGGATATGCAAATGAAGTTATTTGAGAACCTATAAGGATTATCATAGCCCAAAGCCCTGGAGATATAGCAAGATCTCTTACAAATCCTCCAAACATCTTGTCCATTACAACAGATTGAGCTACTGCTGCTCCTCCTATTCCAAATATTCCAGTAAAGGCACTTACCATAGAAAATACTATTTTATTCCCTGATGATAGTAAAGGTTCTAATATATTAACTAACTCATTAAATGCTCCTGACTCCTCTATAAAAGTTATGAATGGAGTAAATAATACGAACATTATAAATAGCCAAACCATCCTTGAAGCTCCATCTACCAATGTCTCAAAGATTTCATTCAACGATAGCCTTGCCACAACTCCTGTCACTATTGCAGCAACAAACATAACAACTACAGCATAAGATGCTCCACTCTTAGCATATATTCCATAAGCAACAAATACTAATATTGTTATAAGAAAAGCCCAAGTTGCATTCTTAGCTTCCTTAGTCATTTCTTTTTCTATGCTTACATTTTCAGTGTTATCATAAGCATAAACACCCTTAGTGCTCTTTTGAATTCTCTTAGACATGAAATAAGTTACTAAAAGACAAACTAAAGTTACTGGAATTCCTGCAGAAATCAAGTAGTCTCCATAGCTTAGTCCTGTAAGTCCCATTATGGTAACAACTTGAGGAGAAAATGGTCCTATGAATAATCCTGTAAGACCAGCTCCCATAAATACTGCTGCCAGGGATGAAGGTGTTATCCCTATAGCTGCTACTAAAGGTATAACTATTGGTGCTATTATAGCATTAGCTCCTGCTAAAGTTCCAAGTAGCGCACATAATATCATAGATGTTATCATAGTTGCTATTATAGCCTTTGTCTCTGTATTTATTCCAATCTTCTTCATTACAGCTATAACTATATTCTCTGCTACACCTGTTTTCTTTAATATTGCTCCTAAAGCTGAACCTAACATGATTATAAATCCTATAAGTCCTAAGAATGATCCTAATGATTCTCCAATTACAGCTCCCATACTTAGAAGTGGCTGATTTGTAAGTATTGCTGTCAATATTACGCAGATAAGAACATTTAATATCGGATTAATGTCTTTAAATGCTAGAATAATGTAAAGTATAAGTGGAATTAAAGCTACTAGTGGTGACATACCAAATAACATATAAACATCTCCCTTTTATTAATATAAAAAAACTCAGAAAGAGCCCTTTTTATTAAGAGTCTCACTGAGTTTTTTTTATTTCATATTTATTTTTAGTAGGTATCTAATTTTATAAATAAAATTCTGTGGAAACTCTCTATTAAAATTATATGCACTATAATTTTAATACATGATTATTCTTCCACTATTTCTCCACTTGTGCTTATAGTCGTAATGCTCCATGGTATAATTTTCCCGCTATTTTTCAAAGCTTCTTTTACGGAGTTTAAAATTCCTGTGCAGCATGGAACTTCCATTTTCACTACTGTAACTGATTTTATATTGTTATTTTTTATTATAGCTGTTAATTTTTCAGCATAGTTTCCTTCATCCAATTTTGGGCATCCTATTATGGTCACCTTGTTTTTCATGAATTTATTATGGAAATCTCCATAAGCATAAGCTGTACAATCAGCTGCTATAAGAAGATTGCAATTATCAAAATAAGGTGCATTTACTGGAACTAATTTTATTTGTACAGGCCACTGCATAAGCTCTGAAACCCCATTGTTACTTACAGCTTTATTTACACTGTTTAGATTTCCTCCGCCTATTGTCAAAGTTTGTTTCTTTAGAACTTTGCTTTGACTTCCAGGACATCCGCAAGGTAATTTTTCCTTTTCAGCTGCTTTTGCTTTTTTCATGTTATTCTCCACAGCCTCTTCATCAAAGGCATCAGCTTCTCTATTTTCGAATAGAAGTGCTCCTGTAGGACAAACTGGAAGGCAGTTGCCTAGTCCATCACAGTAATCATCTCTTAAAAGCTTTGCTTTTCCATCAATTATTCCTAAAGCTCCTTCGTGACATGCAGTAACGCATAATCCACAGCCATTACATTTTGATTCATCTATTTTTATTATTTGTCTAATCATAGCAAATATCGCCCCCTTGAGTTTATGCTCTTATTATATTAAAATAAACTCAAATATTCCGTTGCATGTGCAACAAAAGTGAGGATGAAATGAAAAATTATATATCAACCTTAGCTGGAATGCCACTTTTTCAAGGAATAGAAGAAAATGATATTTTATCTCTTCTTAACTGTCTTAATGGAAAAGTAAAATCCTACACTAAGGATTCCATAATATTATTTAATGGGGATGACCTTCAGTATATGGGCATCATCCTATCTGGTCATGCCCACATACTGAAAGAAGATATTCTAGGAAATAGAAATTTGATTTCAAATCTACGGGAAAAAGATTTATTTGGTGAATCTCTTCTATGTGCTGGCATAGAGAAAAGTCCACTGACAATAGCCGCCATTACAGAATGTGAGGTTTTGTTCCTTGACTTTAGACCTCTTATCAAAACTTGTCCTAATACCTGCAGTTTTCACAATAAGCTCATAGAAAATATGCTTAGAATAATTGCAAACAAAAATCTGTTTCTCAATAAAAAGCTATCATATTTGAGCTGTAAATCTATAAGAGAAAAGCTAAGCGCCTATTTATTAGATTGCTTTAAAGATAAGGGAGAGTATACTTTTTCTATAAATTATAATAGAAATCAGCTTGCAAACTTTTTATCTATAGATAGAAGCGCTATGTGCCGTGAATTATCAAAGATGAAATCTGACGGCATTATAGATTTTTGGAAAAATTCTTTTAAGATAATTAATCTTGAAGCTTTAGCTAAAGGTAGAGAGTAGGAATCTAGAAATTAGGGTAGCCGTTCTTTCCTTCTCTCCACTTTTAGCCTTTACTGCTTCTGCTGCCTATCTCCTTTTTGCCCATCTCCGCCTTGCATTCCCATATCCGAAAGATTTATGCTTGATGCATCTATAAGTTTTGAAGATTCTTCTTTCTGTCCACTTGTTGTAGAAGGTATTGTTCCTTCTAGCTGACCTTGAATACTTAAGGCTCTAAGCCTTCCAAATTCCTTTAGTGTTTCTAATGATTTTGTATACTCATCATAAGTATAGAAGGCTGAAGGATCGTTTTTAACATAGTCACCTATTAAGGAATTTAACTTGTTTATTTTATTTTTAAAGATGCCATTTCCAAAATAATTAGAGGCTATGTCACTCAAATACTCATGATATTTTTCTTTGTATTCATCAACCTCTAAAAGCTTTGAAAGAATTGGACGTTCTGACTCTCTCATAATCTTCATCTGTGGATTTAAATACTGAAGAATTAAAAATATTAGAATAGCTGTCTATTTCATCATCTACATACTTAAGATCACAGCCTTTACTATTTCCGTTTCCACCGTGTCCCATATTCATCATGTTATTTTTTTATCTTCATTTCCATTAAAAAGTGGCATTTTGTTTTCACCAGAATTATCATCATTCATTCCAGGGCCAAATTTACCTCCATTATTGTTTTTGCCATTCATATTAGGAGCTCCATTATTATCCTTGCCATCTGCTCCGCTATTATCTTCCTTCTTTCCATTCATCCCCATGCTTTCAGGCTTATATAACATACCGTAATTGCTTCCATAATTTCGTTCTGCAAAGGATTCTTCAACACATTCCACAGCCAAGTAAAATCCCCAAGTTTCATCATTGACTTTTATATTTGTAAATGAATATAGAGATGATGTTACTCCCATATAATCTAAAAGATCATAGAAAAGATATTCTTTCATATAGGTTGTGTCTGCCTAAATATTATTTAATGCTAATTTATCTAAGCCAAAACAAGTTTGTCCTTTTATATAGTGGTCAAACTCCAACTTAAAGCTGTATCTGTCCGTATCAGGGTCGCTGTATATAGTATTAAGGCTTGAATTCCCCTTTGGTCTTATACCTACAGAATTAAAAGTAGTTCCATTTATAGTCTCATCTCAGAGAATGTACTCTTCTTTATTTGCATTTTTAATCATATCATCCCACTGGCTTTCATCTGCTGTTATGCTTATTTCAATTATTCCTTCTTTGTTAAAAAGTTTAGTCACATACTCCGGCTCTGATATCACTGTGGAAACTTCTGTAGAGTTAGAATACTTCATAAAAACAATGGTAAAAATAAGTGCAACAGTTACAAATACAGCTATAATTTTGTCTATATATTTGCTGCTTATCACCTTTTACACACCACCTTAAGACATATACTCCCCGTTATAGCTAACACGAACAGCATTAGTCACTCCTTCAATATCTAAAATCTTATTCACAAAATCTGTAGACATATCTTTAAGTCTTACTTCTACAGTAAGTTCAATACCTTTTTTTGAAACTGTCTTCGACTTTACCATATGTTTTCTTACACTTTCCTTTATGGCCTTTGTAACATTATTTTCAGCATCCATATCACTACAGCTTACTAAAAGTATATATGGACTGTCTGTACTCTTTTTGTTAACGAATATAAGCATTACTATTCCTATAAATATAGAACCAAAAACTGCTAGGGGAATAAGTCCTGCCCCTACCACAATTCCTGCTGATATAGACCAAAATAAAAAGGCTATATCAAGGGGTTCTTTTATTGCAGTTCTGAAACGAACAATAGAAAGTGCACCTACCATACCAAGGGAAAGCACAACATTTGACGTTACTGCTAGGATGATAAGTGTAGTTATAAGAGTCATGGCCATAAGTGATACTCCAAAGCTTGAGGAGTACATAACCCCATTAAAAGTTTTCTTGTAAACATAAAAATCGAATAAATCCTTTGAGTATATTCCTGTACGAATATCCTTCGGTATCATCTTTTACCTTCTGAACAACTTTAACTGACTTATCTTCTCCTGTATAATTTATAGCATTATTTATAAGGTTATAAATTACTTGAGACAATTTTATTTCATCTGCCTCTACATAAACTTCACTATCTTCTATAAACTTTATAGAGTATCCTTCTTGCTCTGTAAGCTTTCTATATCTTTCAAGGACACTTCGTATGCTGTCTGTAAGGTTAAAGGTTTCTATTGTGATTTCCTTTGAGCCAGATTGGATCTTTGATATATCCAAAATATCATTTACAAGGTTTGTAAGTCTTTGAGTTTCATCAATTATTATCTGCACATTTTCTGGAGTATTCTCTCCTGGAATATCTCTCATTACTTCGCTATATCCTGCTATCATGGTGAGAGGAGTCCTCAAATCATGGGATATATTTGCTATAAGCTCTCGCCTTAAGCCTTCCACCTTTGAAAGCTCTCCTGCTGCATAGTTTAAGGTATCATTTAATTCTTCAATTTCCCTATAGCCTTTTCCCGAAAAGGTGGTATCATACTGACCCTTTGCCAGCTCCTTTGCAGAATCATTTATCTTTATTATAGGAGTGGATACTTTTTGGGATATGAATAAAGCTAGAATCACAGATAAAATCACAAGAATTATAGTTATATAAATAAGCTGCACCATCAAAGTCTCTATGGTGGTTTTCACTGGGGTTATAACAGAATTCAGCATTATTATGACTTCTGAACCATCACTTTGCTTTCCTACCTTAACATAAATCATACTTTCTTCATTTATCCTATCCACTGGAGGCATCTTTCCTACAAAATATTTTTCATTGAACCCTTTTCCCTTTGCATCTTCCTTAGAAGATATCTCTAGGACAGAACCATTATTTTTCTTTGCTTCTTCGTAATAATGATAAATTTGGTTTGGGTGCATCTTGTGGATAGCACAGTTCGGAACTGCATCTATAGAGTATTCATCATATCCTTTATCATCTATTATCCTTATACATACATCATTTTGATGAGATATTCTATCTAAAAGTCTCTCTAGATCTTCATTATCTATATTTTTTTCAATCATGTCACCATAGGATTTTATTTTCTTGCTCTTTATTGATTTATAGAAACTCTCTAAAAAAACAATTTGGAAAAGCCATAAAAGCACTAGGAGTATTGCAACAAAAGCCGCTAGATAGCTAAATATTTTCCACTTTATACTTATTTCTTTAGACTTCAAATCTATACCCTACCCCTCTAAGTTTTCCCTAGTAAGAGCAATACCACGATTTTTTACAAGATAGAAAAACAAATCATATTCTTTTGGTGTCATATCAATCTTTTCATCATCCACATAAACTATTCTCCCTGTAAAGTCTACGGTAAGACCTCTAAATCTCAATATCTCCTTTTGCATTTCATCCTCTTGAGAATTTTTGGAGCATCTTTTCATAACTGCATTTATCCTCATCATAAGCTCCTTTGGTGAAAATGGCTTCACTACATAATCATCTATTCCAAGCTCAAAGCCATGAATCCTATCGTACTCCTCACCTCTTGCCGAAAGCATTATAACAGGTGTACTGTTGTATTTTCTTATTTTCCTACATGCTGAAAATCCATCCAAATCAGGCATCATTATATCCATTATGATTATATCAAAGTCATCATTCTTGCACATCTCAACAGCTTCCATTTCATCTTCTGCTTCAACTATGCTGTTTCCCTCAAATACCACATATTTCTTTATTATCTCTCTTATCCTCTTTTCATCATCTACAACGAGATTTTTGTACATATTTCCTGCACCGCCTTTAATCCGTTCTATTAATAGAATACCACTCTTATGTGACAAGTAAGTGAAAATCAAAAGGTGAAGAGTAAAATTTCCTTTCTCTTCACCTTTCTCAATGTTGTTACATTTTAAACTAAGGCAATTTATCTAACTGTACTTTCTCCTATTAGCCTTTTTCTCTTTAATCTTTTCTGATGCATATTTTCTCTCTATAAATCTCACTTCTCTTCTAAGTTTCACATAGCTTTTCCATCTTTCAGAAGATATCTCACCATTCTCTAAAGCTTTTTTTACAGCACATCCTGGCTCTTTCTCATGACTGCAATCTCTAAAGCGGCATCCCTTAGCTATTTCTTCAATATCACCAAAGGCTCTTTCAATTCCACTTTCTCCATGGAAGGCAGATAATTCTCTCATACCAGGAGTATCTATTATCATTCCTCCACGTTTAAGCTTTATAAGCTGCCTATGAGTAGTAGTGTGTCTTCCTTTGCTGTCATCTTCTCTTATAGAATTAACATTCATTATGGTTTCTCCCATGATAGCATTTACTAAAGAAGATTTTCCTACTCCTGATGATCCTAAAAATACAACTGTTTTCCCTGGTTCAAAGTAAGGTTCAAGCATCTCTAATCCTTCTCCCGTATAAGAGCTTAATGAAATAACCGGAACGCCCAAGGCAACTTTCATAACCTCAGCCATCTTCTCATCATCGTCATCACATAAATCCTTTTTGGTTAGGATTATCACTGGTATTCCTCCGCTTTCTAACGCCACTGTCAAATATCTCTCCATCCTTCTAAGATTTAAGTCATAATTTAAGGATGTCATTATAAAAACATAATCAAAGTTTGAAGCTACAAGCTGCTCTGATTTTTTAGCACTGTCAAATCTAGAAAACTTACTCTTTCTCTTGAACACATCATATATTATAGCTTCTCCACCTTGACTTACCTTTACTAAAACGAAGTCTCCAACGGTTGGATATTCCTCACTATCCATAACCTTATAAAGGAAGCTCCCTTTTAGCTTTGCGCTATATTCACCTAATACACATATTATCTTATACTGTTCCTTTTGAACCTCCGTTATCCTTGCTACTACTAGTTCTCCGTTTTCTTCTCTAATATCTTTTTCCTGAGCTTTAAAATAATCACCATATCCGTATTCCTCTAGGTTTATTGTATTCATGAAATTCCTCCCTGTTATTTTTATAAAACCATTCTTTCATCTCAACATTCAACATAATCTTTTTCATAAAACATCTCTCCTTCCTCTAGCTCACTAAAAATGAGCATAAAAAATCCGTAGACAACAAACCCTCAAAACAGGCTGCTTTTCTACGGATATATAATCTTTTTTTTACATAAGCAGTTTTCTAAAAGGCTTTGCAGTTTCAAAAGTGCATACTCCTACACGGAATTTCTCAATGCACTTTCATTATTTAATTTTAGGAATTAATCACCTTTTTCATCATAATAAATCACTCCTTTTAAATACTACTTCACAAATAATTATAATTTGTTTTCTGATTTTTCGCAATATTATATTTATGCCACTTCATCACAATGGTATAATTAATTAAATAAATTTTTAAGTTAAGGAGACCCTCAATGAAATTTTTAATAATATATGCCTCAAGATATGGCAGTACTGAAAAATGTGCCGAGTCCCTTAGTGAAAAGCTTAAGGGTGAAACTACTCTTATAAATATCCAAAAGCAATCTAATATAGACCCATCTAGCTATGACACAATAATTCTAGGCGGTTCTATAAAAATGGGACAAGTACCGGCAGCTTTAAAGAACTTTGCTTTGAATAATCTTAGTACTCTAAAGCAAAAGAAAGTATCATTATTCCTTTGCTGCGGCTTTCCCGAAAATCTAAATGAGCATCTTAAAAATAACTTTCCAGATGAGCTTATATCTAAAGCTATATGCAAAGAATGTTTTGGCGGCGAACTTAATACTAGCAAAATGACTTTTGGTGAAAAACTTATAACAAAGATGGTCACAAGCAAATCTAAAAAAGAAGGAAAATCACTGCCTCATTTGATACCCGAAAATATAGATAAGATGGCTGAGATTCTTAATAGATGAATAATATGAAAATTACTATTGAGAGAATGCTCATTAAAGATGTACCAATGATATATAATATGCTCCTTTTAGAAACTAATAATTTTACTTCTGCAGATTGTACATAATATGTATGGCCTGTTTGTGATATCACATAATTACCAAAGGACAGCTAGAAAGCCGTCCTTATATTTATTTTTTTAAGCTTATGCTCAAGATTCAGTTATTATTGAAATATATACAAAATAAGACCTATAGAAAATAGCACTGCCATTATAATACATACAACCCTAGCAATAAATATTTGAAATTCCGGCGGGTCATATCCTCCAAAATAACTATATACTCGATTCATTCTAATCAAATCCTCTACATAGATAGCATATAAAATAAGAAATATGATAAATAGTAGCAGAAATATTATTGTAATAACTCTTCCCATATTTACCTCCATAGCTCTTTTCCTAATTATACCATGCCCATATCCAAATTATATCATAATAATCTTTAGCATAATATTATATACTAAAGGAGATGTTTATATGAAAAAAAAATATATTCTTTATAATACTAGCAGTATTAATCATAAATGCTATATTATTTTTTACTGATCCTACAGTAGCACTAACTTCAAATTGGAAAAGACAAATAGCAAAGTATTGGAATAACGATGTCATCATTCAGGAAATAAAAGATTGTAAAATCTATGATAAAAAATTTAAAATAATATTAAGCACAAAAGCTGAAGATGAAAAATACAAATATCTTAATGTCTACGAAAAACATATAGGTGGTTTGTACTATAAATGTCACAGGGCCTCTGAACAAGGTGGTAGTAATGTCCTGATTAATTTCTCTACTGTAATTGATAGAAATGATGATTTTACTATTATGTATGGATACAACAAAAACTTAGAAATATCTAGATGTGAAATAAAATCTTCTGATAACCTTGATGATTTTATCATTAATTTTGATTTGCCACAAAAAGAATATTTTATTGCTATATTTAATGCTGTATATAGAGGTATACAAAATGCTTATGGAAAAGACGGAAATATAAATACCAGTTTTTTCCTTGATTAATCATGGTTATCTCCATAAAAATGAGGTAGTCCTCTAAAGGCTACCTCATTTTATTTTGCACAATCTTTTCTTAATTTATAGATAGAAAATATATGGATTATATCATTTTCTATAACCACTCTCCATATTTCTTAATATATAGTTTCTTCACTACTTGAGTTAAAATACAGTAGCATAGCAAAATTCCTATAAGCCATGGAAAATATGATAGTGGAAGCATTTGAAATCCTAAATAGGTTCCCAAAGTTGTGAATGGTATTGCTACTCCTATTACCATTATTGTCATTGTGAGAAGTAGCACTGGATATGATGCTCTACTTTGAAGGAATGGTACCTTCTTGGTTCTTATCATGTGAACTATAAGTGTTTGTGATAATAAGCCTTCTATGAACCATCCCGCTTGGAATAACCCCTGCATTGATTCTACATTAGCTTTAAATACTGTGAACATTACTATAAAGGTTATAATGTCAAAGATAGAACTTATAGGTCCTATGAATATCATAAATCTTCCTATATCATCAGCATTCCATTTTCTTGGCATCTTTAGATATTCTTCATCCATGTTGTCCCAAGGAATTGATATTTGTGATATATCGTAAAGTAAATTTTGAGTTAGTAGCTGTATTGGAACCATTGGTAGGAATGGTAAGAATATGCTGGCTACTAATACGCTAAATACATTTCCAAAGTTAGAACTCACTGCCATCTTGATATACTTTATGATGTTGCCGAATACTCTTCTTCCTTCTATTACACCTTCTTCTAAAACCATTAAACTCTTTTCAAGAAGGATTATATCTGCAGACTCTTTTGCTATGTCCACTGCTGTATCTACAGAAATGCCTACATCTGCTACTTTTAGAGCTGGTGCATCATTTATTCCATCTCCCATAAATCCAACTACATGTCCATTTTCTTTTAACACCTTAACTATCCTTGATTTTTGCATAGGTGATAATTTTGCAAAGATGCTTGTCTTCTCAGCTTTTTCAGTTAATTCTTCATCACTCATATCATCTATCTGCCATCCTAATAGTAATCTTTCTGAATCCACTCCAACTTCCATACATATCTTTTTAGTAACGGAATCATTATCACCTGTTAGAACTTTTACAGCTACTCCATAATCTTTTAATGCACTTATGGCACAAGAAGCTGATTCCTTTGGTGGATCTAAAAATCCTATATATCCTATAAGAACCATATCAGTTTCATCTTCTTGAGCAAATGATCCTTCTTCTGCTACATGATTTTTTTGAGCTACAGCTATAACTCTCATACCTTCATTGTTTAAATCTTCAACAGTTTTTTTAATTTTATCCTTTAACTCCTCAGTAAGGTTCACAACCTGTCCATGATATTCTGCCATAGAGCATATAGAAAGCATTTCTTCAACTGCACCTTTTGTGATTAGCTGGCTCTTTCCTTCTTTATCCACTAAAACTACTGACATCCTTCTTCTTGAAAAATCAAAGGGTATTTCATCTATTTTAGTGTATTTCTTTTTTAATTCCTCAAATCCAAACTCTTCTCCATGATTTAGTATTGCTATATCCATCAAATTTCTAAGTCCTGTTTGATAAAAGCTGTTCAAATAAGCGTGTCTTAGAACCCTCTCATCATCTTCCCCATGGACATTCAAATATCTTTCAACGATTATCTTGTCTAGTGTCAAAGTTCCAGTCTTATCAGTACATAAAATGTCCATAGCCCCAAAGTTTTGTATAGCATCAAGTTTCTTTACTATAGTCTTTTTCTTTGCCATTTTTACTGCGCCCTTAGCAAGATTGCTTGTTAATATCATTGGAAGCATTTGAGGGGTAAGTCCTACTGCAATTGATATTGCAAATAGCAAAGCTTCTATCCAGTTATGCTTTGTGAAACCATTAATGAAAAACACCACTGGTACCATTGCCATCATGAATTTCACTAGTAATAATCCGATGCTGTTTACTCCCTTTTCAAAGCTTGTTTCTTCTTTTGTTCCTGACAAACTCTTTGCCATAGCTCCAAAGTAAGTCTCATCACCAGTTGAAACAACAACTGCTTTTCCACATCCACTTATGACTGTGGTTCCTAAAAGGCATATATTATTTAAATCTGCTACATTTACGTTATTTCCACATTCTATTACCTCTGAATACTTTTCAACAGGCTCTGACTCACCAGTTAAAGAGGATTGTCCAACAAATAAGTCCTTTGCTCTGATTATTCTAACGTCAGCTGGAATCATATCTCCTGCTGCAAGGTATATTACATCTCCCTTGACTATATCCTTTATGTCTATTTCCTTAAGGGCACTATCAGATCTTTTTACTGCTGCTGTATTGCTTACCATGGTTTTAAGTTCTTCTGCAGCTTTACTGGATTTGAATTCTTGAAAGAATTTTAAAAGTCCGCTTAAAAGTATCATTAAGGCTATTATAAAAACAGTGCTGTAGCTTCTATCTTGTGGAGCTACAAATACAATATCTGTGAGTACTGATGCTATACCAATGATTATTAAAACAGTAGTGAAAGGGCTCATGAATGACATAAAAAGCTCTTTATACCATGGAGCTGGCTTTTCATAAGACATTTGATTTTCCCCATACTCCTCTAATCTCTTTTCAGCTTCTGCTTCCTTCAATCCTTTTGATGTAGTATTTAGCTCCTCATATACTTCATTTATATTTTTAGTGCTGAAGCCTATTAGCTTCATAGCTACTTCTCTAGCTTTCATTTCCATGATCTCATTATTTCTTTTAATCATTTTTAACACCTCCAAATTCCGCCTTTTCTAAAAAAGGCAACAAGAAACTAAGGGTAGTGGTCCTAACTTTTTTTACTACCGCTATATTCAAAAGGGCATAGTCCCCCCTTTTAAATATTTAGTTTTCAATTAATACGAAACTGGTAATTTAAAGATTTGCTTTAAGACAGCGAAGATGTTATAAATTATTTCAAAGAAATGCATAAGATTTAAACTACTAAATTTATATTCTGCAAAAAGAACGTACCATCAGTTAGTAGTCTATTCAATGTTCTATATGCAATTCTCCCTCCACTGCCTATACTACTACTGCCAGCTTCCATTCTTTCCACCTCCTAAAATTCTATGGTAAATTTTATCTGTAAATATAAAAAACCTCCGTCAAAACCAAAACATGACGCAGGCGCTATTATACAAATACGTCTCGTTCAAGTTTTGGCTCTGCAAGGCAATGAAGTTGAATTAGATTAAGCCTTCTTTGTTCGGCCAAACCTGCTAACCTGTTAAAAATGTTTCCATTCTTTCACGGCATCAACCCGTATCCTTGTAGTAACCTCACCTACCGAGGTTTTATTCAATTTACACTATTATAATATGTGTATATACTGATTTTGTCAACAACTTTATTGAAATTTGTGTATTTACACACAATATTATCTCTTCTATACTTTAAGAAAACAGAGGCTGAAGAAAAGCTATACTTCAAAGCCTAAGAGGAAAATCCACAGTTATAATAATTACTCACGATGAATATTTACTTAGTATACGTGATAATGTGATAGAATTTAAATAATTTTTTTGCAATGCAATATTTAACACCCATAAGTAGTTTTATATTTAAAGGAGGGATATCATGGTTGAGCCTGATTTAAAAGACAAGAGTTATATAAGTGAAATAATAGATAAATATAAAGATATGGTGTACAAGATAGCTTATACTATGACTTGTAATATCCATAATTCTGAAGATGTACTTCAAGATGTATTTTTTAAATTTATAAAAACTTCTCCTAATTTTAATGATGAAAATCATGAAAAAGCTTGGTTTATACGAGTTACTATAAATCGTTGTAAAACTCTACTTGCATCAGCTTGGTTTAAAAGAACCCTAAGTTTAAATATTGATATACCTAATGATATTGAAAAAGACAGTGAAAAATTTGACCTTTTTACCTCAGTTATGAACCTTCCTTCAAAATATAAAATCATTATTCATCTATATTATTATGAAGACTACTCTGTAAAAGAGATTTCAACCATATTGTCTATAAAAGAATCCACTATTCAATCTCAGCTCATGAGAGCACGTTCTATACTTCGTAAAAATTTAGAAGAATAAGAGAGGTGATATTATGATAAATGGTGATGATTATAAAGAACTTTTAAAATCTATTACGCCTTCTGAAGATCTTGTAAATGATATAAAATCTAATCCTGTGTCTCGTAAAAAATCTAAAAATTTAAAATTAATTTTTACTGCAGTAGCTGTAGTTTTTATAGTTCTAGTTGTAGGAATAAAATATGCGCTAAAATCTTCCATAAAATCAGATTACTCTTACATCCAAACACCTCAATCAGAAAGTACTGTAGTTCTAGAGGATGGGAGCCTCTTTATTCCTCCTTTGCCTCTTCCTAAAAACGATTCTGATGTATCATCTAATTTAGCAAGACTTGTAATATATAATAAAAGAATTTATCAAGGCACAGACATGACCTATATTGATCCAATAAAAGCTGAAGAAATAAAGGATCGTAAGCTTGGCATCACAAAACCATCTTTAAAAGGTTGGGATACCGAAGAGAATATTTCTGGTGAATTTCCATCTACTATAGGAGTTCATGAGGTTTACTCTATTAAAGGCTATGACACTGATTTTCGCATTCTGGTATCTATGAAGCTATCAGATGGCTCGGAGTATGATGCTATTTTTGAATGTGATAACAACCTTACCTTAAAAACTGGCTATGATTGGTTTGGTAAATTTAATTTTCAAAACAATATAAAATCCATAACCTATTGCTCTTTTGACAGCTGGATGTCTTATCCTAATACTAAGTTCATAGATTTAATTTTGACACCTGAAATTTACCACTTTGTAGATTCCTTAAATACTTCAAAACCAATAAGCAGGGAAAATTCTGATTTAAACAAGCTATTTTTTGATGGCTCAATTGACGAATTGAATACTCATACAAAAATCCTATCTATAACTCTCAATGATGGCATGACCTCAATGTTAAGAATTCACGATGAAGGCTATATAATGAATGGTCCTGGATTTTTTCAAATAGACAAAGCTGTCATGGATGAAGTTTGGAAAAATTTTAAGTAATAAAAATTCAAATTATGGAGGATATCTATATGAAAAAATTTACCTTTCCTCTTCTTTTACTTTTTACTATTCTTTTTACAGGTTGCAGTAAGAATACTAGCATTGACACGCCAGCCTTAAGCATAACCTACAAAAATGAATCGGTTTCAATTCTTAAAGGTGGCTTCGAATGGAATAGAAGAATCGGTATTTTTAAGATGGAATCTGTCATTGCTGATGCTCCTGCTCCTACTGAGTTAGCCAAAAAAATCTCAGCATATAAACTTCCGCCAAACGTTCAGCTTGATTTAAAATTTACTAAAAAACCTCAAAGCATTGAAGTTGTATCTTGGGGAGAACTTAAAGACACTGACTACTCCTTTACGGAAAACTCCATAACTGTTCCTAATGAACCTGGCACCTATATCTTTGAAATAAGGGCCTATTGGAAACAGGGACGAGTTTCATATACCACTAAATTTATAGTAAAATAAATTACTTTCAATACCTTAAAAAATGTTTCTTGTGTTATATCTTCTGTCATCACTACATCTTGCCATAATGACAAAGTATATTTATAAATGTATTAAAAATATAAAAAAATAAAGGGTGCTTCAATATGATCATACATTTTGAAACACACCCTTTATTTTTTAGGAATCATTATTTTGATTTTACTTCAAGCCACAAATCATCATATAATTTAATCTTTTCACCTAAATCTATGAAAAACTCACTTTTGTTTACAATATCATCACTTGGATATGCTACTGGATTATTTTTAACATCTTCATCTAGTAATTCAAGTGCAGCCTTATTTGGAGTTGAATAATTTATATAATCTATGTTTTGCTTTGCATTTTGTGCATCAAGCATAAAATTTATAAACATTTCAGCTTCTTTTTTATTTTCAGCATTATATGGTATACACATAGCATCTACCCATTTATTAGTTCCTGTTTTAGGGATGGCATAAGCTAAATTTTCATCTTCATCCATAAGAGTTATAGCATCACCAGAGTATACTATTCCCATGGCTGCTTCTCCACCTAAAAGTCTATCTTTTATATCATCATTACCATAAGCAAGAACAAGGGGTCTTTGCTTTATAAGCTCTTCCTTAGCCTTTTGAAGTTCTGCTTCATTGGTGCTATTTTGTGAATATCCCAGCTTCATAAGCGCTATACCCATAGTATCTCTTACTGAGTCAAGCATAAGAATTTGTTGCTTGTATTTTTCATTCCATAATATATCCCAACTATCGATAGGATCATTTACCATAGTTTTGTTGTACATTATTCCAAAAGTTCCCCAAAAATAAGGAACAGAGTATTCATCTTTTGGATCATATGATGCATTCTTAAACTTTTCATCAATATTTTTATAATTAGGTATATTATTATAATCTATTTTCTGTAAAAGCTCCTCTTTTATCATTTTTTCTATCATATAATCAGATGGAAATATTAAATCGTATTTAGACCCGCCACTCTTTATTTTTTGATACATAATTTCATTGGTGTCATACTTTTCATAAACTACTTTTATTCCTGTTTCTTTTTCGAATTGAGGAATTAAATCTTCATCTATATAGTCTCCTACATTATATATGTTTAGCACCTCAGCTGATGATTTTGATCCACATCCTGCCAACACTCCCACAGATATCATTGATATCAAAGCTAAAGCTATAATTTTCTTTACGTTTTTCATACAAGCACCTCTTTCTTTGTCTTACTTATTTACTGGTTGTCTTTTATTTGCAAGTAATAATAATACTAAAACTGATACAAACATTAAAGTTGATAATGCATTTATTTCAGGTTTTATTCCTCTTCTAGCCATAGAGTATACTTCAATAGAAAGGTTAGAAACACCACTTCCAGTATTAAAGAAACTTATAACAAAATCGTCTATTGACATAGTAAATGCAATTAGAAATCCTGAAATTATACCTGGTTTTATTTGAGGTAATATTACCTTTCTAAGTGCATACATTGGTTTTGCTCCAAGGTCCATTGCCGCCTCCTCTATATTTTGAGGAAGCTGCTTTAGTCTTGGAAGTACAGATAATATTACATATGGAATATCAAAAGTTATATGTGCAAGTATCATTGTGCCAAGCCCTAGATCTAACTTTAAAAATATAAACAAACTCATAAGTCCTATAGCCGTAACTATATCTGGGTTTAGAACCGGAAGATAATTTATATTAAGAAGCACAGACTTCTTTGCACCCTTCATTTTGTGAATTCCTATGGCACTTATAGTTCCAATTATTGTAGCAACTAAAGATGCAACTATGGCAACTAATATAGTCGTTTTAAGCGCTGATAATATAGCTTCATTGTGCATAAGCTCTTGGTACCATTTAAAAGTGAATCCTTGCCACCTTGCCATTGACTTGGAATCATTAAAAGAAAATAGTATAAGAGCAAATATTGGTGCATATAAAAATAGAAATATTGCTGATAAATATACATTAGAGGTTATCTTCTTTACCACAATAGTCTGCCTCCTCTCTCATCTTCATCCTCATCAGAGAATTTAGATGTAAGTCCCATGCAAATTAAAATTAACAGCATCATAACTATGGATATAGCAGAACCAAAATTCCAGTCTCCAACAGTTGTAAACTGCTGTTCTATTAAGTTTCCAAGAAGAGTATATTGTCCTCCTCCTAAAAGTCTTGATATGACGAAGGTTGAAACCGCAGGCATAAATACCATTGTTATTCCTGATACCACTCCTGGTATACTCAAAGGGAATATAACCTTTGTAAATGCTTTAAGCTTTCCAGCACCTAAATCATAAGCTGCGTTAACTAAATCTTGATCGATTTTTAAAAGCGAAGTATATATAGGAAGTACCATAAATGGTAGGAAATTATATACCATACCTAAAAGCACAGCACCATTTGTATATAAAATGCTAACTGGGTCTAATCCTATGGATGTTAATAGTGTATTTAAAAGTCCATTTTTGCCTAATATGGACATCCATGCATAAGTTCTCAAAAGAAAATTCATCCACATTGGAAGTATGAATAGTAATATAAGCATACCCTTTTTATGATCCGGCTTTTTAGAAATTATATATGCTACAGGATATCCTATTATCAAACATAGAAATGTAGATAAAAATGCAAGCCATATAGAACGACCAAATACTTTTAAATAAATTGGGTTCAATAGTCTAGTAAAGTTATCTAAGGAAAATACATATTCTCCTCCTACTGTCTTAGTACAGCTGAAGAAGATTATTAAAAGTAAAGGAACTACTATAAATAGTGCACTCCATAATACATATGGATATGCTAAATAATCTTTTCTCTTTTTCATTATTCATCACCTGATTTTGTCATGATATGAAAATCTTCTGGATATAAATCCATTCCTATAGTTGAACCTATTTCTGCACTCTGAGTGTTATGAATAAGCCATATTCTTCCGTTTTCCTCTACTTCTAGTTCGTAATGAACTCCCTTAAATATTATTGACTTTACTGTTCCTTCTAACATACCTTTACCAGCCGCTACCATCTTCACGTCTTCTGGTCTTATTACAACATCAACTTCTTCGTTTTTGTCAAATCCCTTATCTACACATTCAAATACTTTATCACATACCTGAATCTTATAATCTTCAAGCATAACTCCATTAAATATGTTACTTTCTCCTATAAACTTTGCAACAAATCTATTTTCAGGCTCATTATATATATCTTGAGGAGTTCCCATCTGCTGAATAACTCCCTTATTCATAACTACAACTGTGTCTGACATAGTAAGAGCCTCTTCTTGGTCATGAGTAACAAATATAAAAGTTATGCCAAGCTGTTTTTGAATCTTTTTAAGCTCTATCTGCATCTCTTTTCTAAGCTTCAAATCTAAAGCTCCTAAAGGCTCATCTAAAAGAAGCACCCTTGGTTCATTTACTATAGCCCTTGCTATAGCAACTCTCTGCTGCTGTCCACCACTTAATGAATCTATATTTCTTTTTTCAAATCCTTCTAATGATACAAGCTTTAATACTTCTTTTACCTTTGTATCTATTATTGACTTTGATAATTTCTTTATTCTAAGACCAAAAGCTATGTTCTCATATACATTCATATGAGGAAATAAGGCATACTTTTGGAATACAGTATTTATCTGTCTATCAAAGGGAGGTACATCATTTATCTTTTTGTCTTCAAATATTACCTCACCATCATCGCAGTTCTCAAAGCCTGCTATTATCTTTAAGGTGGTTGTCTTTCCACATCCACTAGGTCCAAGTAAAGTTACAAATTCATTTTTTCTTATGTTCAAGTTTATACTATCCAATACTTTAAGATCATCGTATTGTTTTGAAAGATTTTTAATTTCTATTATGTTTTCCATTACCTAACACCTCTTCTTCCCTAAAATGATGGCGGAGTGCTTACCCAAATGACCTTTGCATCTGTCTTTCCTTCATTGGAAATATAATGATTTTCCTTTGGCTGAAAGTAAAAGCTCTCTCCTTTTCTTATCTTATACACCTTTTCACCTATGTGAAGATGTACTATTCCTGCTAATACGTATCCGAATTCTTCCCCTTCATGAGGCTCTTCTTCTTTATATTTTCCAAATGGCTCTAATGTAAGCATTATGGGCTCCATTTCATTCTTTTGCGCATCAGGCACAAGCCATTTCAATTTATATTTTAATTCGTCGTCCTCTGTCTCAAACATGTCATCTGCTGTAAATCTAACTCTCTCGCTAGTTTCTTCGCTGAAAAAATCCTTAAGATTTGTTCCTAACACTTGAAGTATATCCACAAGAGTCGCTATTGAAGGTGAAGTCAATTCATTTTCTATCTGAGATATGAATCCTTTGGACAATTCGCACCTGTTTGCAAGCTCTTCCTGGGTCAGCTGTTTTTCCATCCTTAACCTTCTTATCTTATCCCCAATTTCCATAAAACTTACCTCCAAAACTTGTGTATTATATCTAAACTACAGGTTTATTTTTACTAAACAAACAATGTTATTTTATAGCTTTTTTTATAATAAATCAATAGGTTTATAAAATTTTTTTAATATTTTTTTCGTATTTTTATTTCCCAAACCTTTGTCACTGCGTAGCTTTCATTCATTTTGTTTACATTAATATTTCGTTTGTTTAGTATTACTAACTTTAATTAGTATATGTATATTAAAAGTAAAGTATAGTTATGATATACTCAAAAAATATAAAATAACTACCTTTGTTTTGCAAAATAAGGTAGTTATTCTAATTCTCATATATTTAGTTTCTAGTCACTTCTCTAAATTTAAAATCCGTATCTATGTATGTCACTGCTTTTTAAATTCTTAAAGTGTATTTTCTTTTTTCATTTGGCTATTGTACATTTCAAAATATCTTCCCTTTTTCTTCATAAGGTCTTCATGATTTCCTTCTTCAACTATCATTCCATCATCTATAAACATTATTCTGTCTGCATCTCTTATAGTGCTAAGTCTATGGGCTATTATAAAAGTTGTATGTCCCTCCATCACATTCAGCATAGCCTCTTGTATCTTTAGTTCTGTTCTTGTATCTACGCTGCTTGTGGCTTCATCTAGTATTAGTATAGAGGGTTTTGCAAGTATTGCTCTAGCTATAGTTAATAATTGCTTTTGTCCTTGGCTTAGGTTTCCTCCGCTTTCTTCAAGGACTGTGTCATAACCTTTTGGAAGTCTTTTGATGAAGCTATGAGCATTAGCCATCTTTGAGGCCTTTATTATCTCCTCATCTTTCGCCATAGGATTTCCGTATCTTATATTTTCTTTTATTGTTCCTGAAAATAGATAAGTATCCTGAAGCACTATGCCAAATACCTTTCTAAGACTGTCTCTTTTGTAGTTTCGTATATCACTTCCATCTATATATATGGTGCCAGCATTTACGTCATAAAATCTAGTCACCATATTTACGATAGTTGTCTTTCCTGCACCAGTAGGTCCAACTAGTGCTATAGATTCCCCTGCTTCAACTCTAAATGATACATTCTTTAAGATAAGTTTTTCTTTGGTATACCCAAAACTTACATTATCAAATATTACTTCCCCTTGAACATCACTAAGTGCTGAGGCATTTTCTACATCTTCTACTTCTTCACTTTCAGCTAATATATCAAAAACTCTCTCTGCACCTGCAACTCCTGATTGAAGATTATTAAATATATTTCCAAGGTCATTTAGCGGTCTTGTAAACTGTTTTGAATAGCTTATAAAGCTCGTTATCATTCCAACATTTATAATACCTTTTACTGCAAGAATCCCACCTGTCCATGCTATTGCTACAAAGCCTACATTGTTTATTACATTCATTATTGGCATCAAGAATCCAGACCATATCTGAGCTTTTATACCAACCTTTCGCAGCTTTTCATTGATATTATAGAATTCTTCAATAAGACTTTCTTCATGGTTAAAAGCCTTTACAACCTCTATGCCTGATATAGATTCTTCTATTTGTCCATTAAGCTTTCCTAGATATGTCTGTTGATCTTTAAATAAAACCTTTGTCTTCTTTGCGATAACCTTTGTCAGCATAAATACCAGTGGAACAGTTATAAGACTCACAATAGTCAAGGTTATATTTAATAAAATCATGGCTATGAGAGTTCCTATAATTGATATAAGTCCACTAAAAAGCTGAACTGTAGATTGTGCTATTACACTGCTTATATTGTCTATATCATTTGAAAGTCTGCTCATTATATCTCCATTGCTATGAGTATCAAAAAATGATATAGGCAAACTTTGCAACTTTTTAAACAAATCAGTTCTCATGGTCTTCACTATCCTTTGAGATATGCCAGCCATTAGCCATGAGTTTATGAGGCTTATTGTTCCGTCAGCAATATATGCCCCCGCTAACATGGATGTCATCACTATGAGTTTTGAAAACTCTATAGAATCTACACTTTTTGCAATTACATCTACAGAAGTTCCTATGATATATGGTATTGTGACTACAATTAAACTATCTATTATGGTAAAAGCAAAGATTAAAAACAAAAGCTTTTTCTCAACCCTAAAGTACTCATAGATTTTCATCATTGTAGTTTTGAAGTCCTTAGGTTTTTCATGCTTTTCAAATCTCTTTCTAGAATTAGGAGTTCTTCCTTCAGGATATGCTTCGTATTTATTTCTCTTTTCCATCTTTAAGCACCTCCCTGCCAAATTGAGATCTTACTATGTCTCTATAAACATCACATTTCTTTAAAAGCTCTTCATGTTTTCCCATTCCTACAATAGCACCATCGTCTAAAACTATTATCATGTCTGTATCTATAATTGAGCTTATTCTTTGAGATATTATTATGGTTGTCAAATCCATAGAATACTCATTTATATTCTTTCTTATAATGCTTTCCGTAGATGCATCTATAGCACTTGTACAGTCGTCTAAGATAAGTATTGATGGATTCTTCACTATAGCTCTAGCTATAGAAATTCTCTGTTTCTGTCCACCAGACAAATTAACTCCACCCCGTCCAAGGACTGTATCATAACCATTAGGACATTTTAATATAAAATCATGAGCCATAGCTATTTTTGCTGCTCTCTCTACTTCTTCAATTGATGCATCTTTTCTTCCCCATCTTATATTCTCTAATATAGTTCCTGTAAACAATACATTTCTTTGAGGCACTAAAGCTATATTTTCCCTCAGATCCTTTACATCAAAGTCATCTATATCTCTACCATCTACCTTTATCTCCCCACCTTTTACGTCGTAAAATCTAGGTATTAAATTCACAAGAGTACTCTTACCTGATCCAGTAGAACCTATTATTCCAATGGTTTGTCCAGCCTTACAGCTGAAAGTTATATCTTTTAATAACTCACCATCTTCACTGTTCTTATAAAAAAATCTCACATCTCTAAATTCTATTTCCCCTTTAAGTTTGTGATTATCTACTTTAAGATCGCCATTTTTCTGATTTTCTTCTTCATTTAAAACTTCTGAAACACGCTGAAATGATACCTTCGCTCTTATAAATGTTGATAGGATGAAAGAGATTCTTGTTAGAGAAAATAGGATCTGTGTCATATAATTTATAAATGCCATTATTTCTCCAACTTTAACTGTGCCGTAGCTTGTACCAATAGCTCCTATCCACAATACTCCAACGATACCTAAGTTTATTATTATAGTTATTACAGGGCTAAACACAGCAGTGATTTTGTTGGTTTTTATTGATACATCTTTTAGTTCTTCATTTCCTGCATCAAACCTATCTCTTTCATATTTAAATCTGTTGAATGCTTTGACAACCCTTACTCCTGCCAAATACTCTCTCATTATTCCATTAACTTTATCTAATGAATCCTGCACTTTCTTAAATAATGGATATCCAAGCTTAAGATTCATATATGTTATAAAAAACACTATAGGTACAATTATTATCAGTATCCAAGCCATTTTAAGATTTATCCTAGCCGCCATTATCATGCTTCCTATGCATAGTATAGGTGCCTTGACGAATATTCTCATGAGTCCATTAATGAAATTTTGAAGTTGAGTAACATCATTAGTAAGCCTCGTTATAAGTGATGACCTTTCAAAGTGGTCCATGTTCTCTAGAGAAAAATTTTGTATCTTCTTGTATAAGTCCAATCTCAAATCCGCACCAAAACTCTGAGACACATTGCTTGATATTATATTCCTTGCTACAGCTCCCATAGCTCCCACAAGGACTATCAAAACCATTATTCCCCCCATTTTAATTACATAAGGCAGATCCCTTTGAGCTACCCCCTTGTCTATCATAGATGCAAGTATAGTTGGTTGCAAGAGATCCCCTAAAGCTTCAACTATAAGAAATAATATTGCTACACCAAATGGCCCCCAATATTTCTTTATATATTTTTTTAAAACCTTCAAACTAGCCCCTCCTTTATGTTCTGTTTTATTTTAAAAGTTTGATGATCTTTTCAAAACATTTATCATAATATTATAATACAACTTTTTTTATAAAACCGTATACATTGGATAAAATTTCAAATATTGACATGCTTTAATCCATTATGATATAATAAAAATTTTATATTCTCCGTTTAATATGTTATAATATAATTAATATCATATTGGAGGTGTTTTTTTGTTTAATATTAGTGACACAATTGTATATCCAAATCAAGGTATAGGTACAATAGTATCTATAGATGAAGAACCATTTTTAGGAGAAATGCAGACTTATTACAAAATAAAATTCAGAAATAACAGTCTAGAGATAATGCTTCCTAAAAAGCGTCTTGAAAATTCTAATATAAGACTTTTAAGTGATTCAAAGGATATAGACGATGCTTTCGATCATATAGAGGATTTTGCTGAAGTTGTATGCAAAATGAATTCTTGTAATTTAAAAGAAAGAATGTTTCAAAATTCATTAAAATTAAAATCTTCTACAGTAAAAGATTTTTTAGAAGTTATACTAAATCTTAAAGAAGTACAAAATAATCATCATTTAAATTCTAGCGAAAAACAAATGCTGACTAGTACCACTTCATCCTTAATTGATGAAATTAGTCTTGCAAAGGACATCACTACAGAAAAAGCTACTGATTTGTTAGATGACTTACTTTCTAAGGTAAAGCAATAACCGCACACAAAGTGTACGGTTATTTTTTTTATGCTCTTCTATTATTTCCAGTAATCTGTCTCAATTCCAATATCCATGGAACAGAACTTTCCACCATCAGTTCTATTGTAGTGGTCTAAAACTTTAAATACTATTTTGCTTCCCACAAGAAGTATCGGAACATTAGCATATACAACTATTATATTAACTAAGTCTGATATATACCATAGGTTGCCAAGCTCTAGTCCTGCTAAAACTGTAAGACATCCAAATGGAACGAATATAAGTGCTCCTAATGCTCTTACAGAGGTTATAAACTTCTTGCTTCTAGATATGAAGTTTCCTGATATCTCAGCAAATAATATCATTCCTATAAGAGTTGTAAAGGCAAAGAGAGCATAGCATAGTGATACTATAACTGTTATCATTCCATCAAAAGATGTTCCTGGTACTAAATTTTGAAGTGATGTAAGATAAAGAGGAAGTTTAGCACTTTTTATGGTTTCCCACGCTGCCATACCTACTCCATTCCAAATGCTAGCCATTACTACAACAAATCCAGTCATTGTACATATTACCATAGTATCTAAAAATACACCTATCGCTTGAACAAACCCTTGCTCTGCTGGGTGATTATTATTTGCAACTGCTGCAGCCATTGTTATTGTCCCTTGTCCAGCCTCATTTGACATAAGACCCCTCTTTATACCTTGTGATAAGGCTATTCCAAAAGCTCCTCCAAATATAGCTTCAGGAGTAAATGCTCCCTTGAACACTGCACTAAAGAAATATGGAACTTTATCTAAATTAAATGCTATTACCATTATAGTTATTCCTACATATACAAGGGCCATTATAGGAACAAGTCTATCTGTAACCTTTGTCACTCTCTTTATCCCACCAAATACAGTAGCTGCTACTGAGATTATGAGAAGTATTGTGATTGTGTAGTATACAATAGATTGTCTGTCTATAGGTCCTCCTGCGAAAGTTTCTGCTATAGAACCTAAGCTAGTTATTATGTTAAAGGTCTGAGCTGGTATACAAAATAGTGCATACACTATGAATACTATAGAAAGTATAATTCCAATCCCTCTCTTATTTCCTAAAATCCTTTTCCCGTAAAAAGGCAGACCCCCTACAAACTCGTCACCTTTTCTTTCCTTGAATACCTGAGCTAAAACAGCCTCCGAAAAAGCCGTAGCCATTCCAAAGAAAGCAGAAAGCCACATCCAAAATAAAGTTCCTGGTCCTCCTACACTTATGGCTCCAGTAACTCCAACTATGTTTCCTGGTCCTATTCTCATAGCTGAGCTTAACAAAAATGATGCTAATGGGCTCACCCCTATTTCACTGCTTTTCTTCTTGGCTAATATCTTTATCCCTCTTCTAAATCTCTTGCACTGAACAAAAGATGTCTTAAAGGTAAAGTATATTCCAGTTCCTAAAAGTAATATAACAGCTAAGGACATTCCTCCTAGGATTGGTATTTTAGAGTACCAGTCTATATTTGTTGGAAAATCCCAAAGAAAATCAGTTATAGGCACTATAAATTCAAAAAAGCTATTTACAGCATTAAATATCTCTGTCAATTTTTCTCCTCCTTTAATGTGAATTTATTTTAAAGACCTTATTATAATAATAAACTTTAAGTCCTTTGACAACTTTAATTATCTACTTATTATAACATTAAACTTAAATAAATTACCTTAATATTAAGAAAACCCATGGGCTTCGCACTCATGGGTATATTTCTATATATGGCTTGTTCTTAGCTTTCCATCTAGGGCCTTCAAAAGACACCATACAACTATAATTTCTATAGGAAGCATTATAAAATTTTTGGCTACTCTAGGTATTAGAAGCGCCATAAATGCCTTTCCTCCTATTATAGATAACCACCATGTATTTAGAACTAAATTCACAAACACCGTTATACATGCTCTAGCTCCAATCACCCTCCATAAAGAAAGTTTAGACCTATACATGAATAGTCCTACGATGACTCCGCCAAGTATGGCATTAAATGTGAATCCAAAAAAGTATGGTCCAGTGGGCTTTATGATATATCCTATTATATCTCCCATTCCAGCTCCAAGACCTGCAGCTACAGGTCCGTACATAGTTCCCATAAGAAAGATTGCAACGAATGCAAAGCTTAATCTCAGTGTTGGCAGAATATCAATTCTAAAGAATGATAAAACCAGTTGTAATGCCACAAGAAGTGACAACGCAACTAAAGACCTTACGTTCTTCATCTCCTTATAGGAATAATAGAATTTTCCAATAATTTTTTTCATAGCAGTTACCTCCTTCCAAAAATTTGCTGATCAAATTTAGAGGTAACCCTCATAAATTAATCACAGCGGGATGCGGCAAATAAATCGCAAGCACTTGTCTACTTTTCGTTTTGGTAACAACTCCCCGTCTACCAAACACTTCACGCTTATAAGCCTACTCTGCTACTTTCTAATTTACACCATACATGTTATCACAAGGGAATATTACTTTCAACATTGATTAAATGCTACATTGCTTTATAATCGGTGATTTCACTGTTTATTTTCTTAACAATGTCATGTTATAATAATTATTTCTAGTAGCAAATTCTAAGCTTTCATAGAAAAGTCATTTTACTACTTCGAATTTGTTATTGGTGATATAATATATTTGAAAATCTCCATAGAAAATAGGTGAAATTATGTTTAAAATCAAAGATTTAAAGTTTAAGGATATATTAGATATTCCAGATCTTTTAATAGACAAACAAGTTACATGTTTACTTGGTCCTTCTGGAAGTGGAAAGACAACTCTTCTTAAAATGCTTAATGGTCTTAATATCCCTGACAAAGGTAATATATTTTATAATGATCAAGATATTTCTACCATTAATTTTGTAAATCTACGACGTTCTGTAGTAATGCTTGGGCAAACTCCAATAATTTATAGAGGGGACATAAAGGATAATCTTCTTATGGGATTAAAATTCTCTGAAAAGCCACTAGTCCTTGACTCTGTACTTAAAGACTGTTTAAATCGTGTAGGTCTTTATAAAGATTTAGAAGATTCCTGCTCAAGCCTTTCTGGAGGTGAAAAGCAGAGACTTTGTCTTGCTAGAGTTATGCTTATGGACGCAGATACATATCTTTTAGACGAGCCCTCTGCTGCCCTTGATAAGGATACAGAGAGATTTATTGTCGAAAACTTTATTGCCTTTGTTAAAGAAAAAAACAAGCAACTTATAATGGTCACTCACTCTGAAAATATAGTGAAAGACTTTAATCCATCAGTGGTCGTTATTAAAAATGGAAATGTTACGGAGGTGAGATAGAATGGACAATAAAATTATGGATTTATCAATCCTTCAGCTTTCTCTGTCTTATATATCCGTACTTATACTTCTTATAATATTTAAATCTAGAGGTATACGCCGTGAAAAAGAAATAATGATTGCCACTGTTAGAATGACAATCCAGCTTACACTAATGGGTTATGTTTTAATGTATGTCTTCAACAATCCAAGTTGGTGGCTCACTTCAATAATGATTCTTATAATGGTAAGCTTTGCTGTATACAATGCTTTAAAGAGAGTAAAGAAAAAGACATCAAAAGAACTAAAAAAAATAATTGGTTTATCTATGATTCTAGGTTCTCTCATGACAGCAGCATTTTTTATAATAGTTGTTCTAAAAACAGAGCCTTGGTTTAATCCTCAATATTTTATACCTATAACAGGTATGATAATTGGGAACTCTATGACAGGAATATCCCTTGGTGCCAATAGATTATGCAATGATATGGAAGATAAAAAATCCATTATAGAAAATTCACTTATGCTTGGAGCAACTCCAAAAGAAGCGGTACGTGAAATAGTTAACGATTCTTTTGACAGTGCAATACTTCCAACTATGAACAATATGCTTACAATGGGTATAGTCTCCCTTCCAGGAATGATGACTGGACAAATACTCTCCGGCACATTTCCATTAACAGCTATAAAGTATCAAATAGGAATAATGCTGGCTATACTTGGTAGTACAGCTTTGACAGTAGTTTTATTTGTAACTCTAGGCTCCAAAACATTCTTTACAGAAGATAATAGACTAAAATAAAATAAATTAAATTTAAAACTTTAAGCCCTTTCGTCAACGCTAGATAAATTTCATCTAACCTTGAAGAAAGGGCATTTTTTTCATTGTATATTCTCATTAAATAATATTATTTGGTTTTAATATCAAATGACAGAAAAATATTTTAATGTTAAATCAATAACATATTTTTACTTTCTATCGAGTTTATGGTAGAATACATATATAATTTTCTTAATTTTCTTAATTAACACTCATTTATGAAACGGAGGCTATGGAAGTGTATAAATTTTCTACTAAAACTACTGTGCTAGACAAAACTCTAGCCAAAGAAATTGATGAAATCATTTTAAATCACAATAATGATTCAACTCAACTTGTAGGAATACTTCTTGATATTCAAGACGTAGTTGAAAGGCATTATATTCCTGAAGAAATCGCTTATTATCTAGCCGAAAGGTTATCCTTACCTATAAGCCAGATTTATGATGTTATTTCCTTTTTCTCAGCTATATCAGACAAGCCTAGAGCTAAATATCCAATTGAGATCTGTGACAGTATTGTTTGCAGAATAAATGAAAACGACTTCTTATTTGATACATTAAAAGATTTATTAGGTATCGAATTAAATGAAGTTACTTACGACGGTAAGTTCACCATTGAAAAAACTCCTTGCTTTGGAGCCTGCGACGTTGCTCCTGCTGTAAGAATTAATGGCAAAGTATATGGAAAGCTTACTACTAGAGAAAAAATTCAAGATATGCTAAATAGCTTAGATTAGGAGGTAATAATATGGCTAAAACAGTTAAGTATATTACAAAAGATTTTGGTACTTATGATGTAAATTCAATTGACTCCTATGAGAAAATAGGCGGATTTGCTGCACTTAGACGCGCTACTACCATGGATGGTTATGACATAGCAAAACTTATAGCTCTTTGCAAAATCAAGGGTCGTGGCGGTGCCGCATACGATATGGGAAAGAAGTGGAGTCAGGCAAAGGACATATCTGCTCCTAAAAAAGTTGTAGTATGTAATGCTGATGAAGGTGAACCTTGTACTTTCAAGGACAGAACTGTAATTCAAAATGATCCTTTTAGACTTATTGAAGGTATCATAATAGCTGGTTATAGTGTTGATGCTCAAGATGGATATATCTATCTTCGTGAAGAGTACAAGCACTTAAGACCTCTTCTTTTAAATGCTATAAATCAAGCGGAAGAACACGGATATCTTGGCCGTAATATTTTAGGAAAAGATTTTAACTTTAAAATACATCTATACTCTGGAGCTGGTGCTTACGTGTGTGGTGAGGGTACTGCCCTTGTGGAATCCATTGAAGGAAAAAGTGGAAGGCCTAGGATGAAGCCACCTTTTATAAAACAATGTGGATTGTTTAATCTTCCTACATTAGTTAACAATGTAGAAAGTCTTTCTCTAGTACCTAGCATACTCCTTGATGATTCAAAAGAATATTTGACCTACGGTACAGAAGGTTCCGTTGGTACAAAACTCGTAAGCGTAGGCGGAAATGTTAGAAATCCTGGTGTTTTTGAAATACCATTCGGCATGACTCTTAGAGAAATAATTTATGAGCTTGCTGGTGGAATAGTAGATAACAATGAGATAAGATTGATTCAACTAGGTGGAGTTTCTGGTAAAATAGCTTCTCCAAAGATTTTAGATATTCCATATACCTATGAAGATTTGAGAAAAGTTGGTCTTACTGTGGGTTCTGGAGCAATCTTAGTAGTTGATAAGAGGACAACTGTTTTAGAATTTTTAAAGGCTACTCAGGAGTTCTTCTCCCATGAAAGCTGTGGACAGTGTACACCTTGTAGAGAAGGTAATCTTCATATCAGCTTGATTTTAGACAAGTGCATAAACGGCACTGCAAAGAAAAAGGATATAGCAAACTTAGAAAAATTTGCAAACATAATGTGCAACTCTTCTCTTTGCGGTCTTGGTGAAACAGCACAAAGTGCCCTACTTTCTGCTATGCATTGGTTTAAAGAAGAATTTGAAGTTTAATTAATATATGAATTGAGGTGTATGTTCATGCAATCTGATAAAAAGATAGTAAATATTAAAATAAATAATATTCCTATAGAAGTTGAAGCTGGTACTACTATAATTGAGGCTGCAAAGCTTATCCACATAGATATTCCTCATCTTTGCTATCATCCTGACCAAACCGTAAAGGCTCACTGCAGGATGTGTGTTGTTGAAGTTGTAGGAAGCAGAAAGCTACTTGCTGCCTGCTCAACTGTTGTATGGGAAGGCATGGAAGTTCATACTGACACGAAAAAGGTTAGAGATACTCAAGTTGGTATCTTAGAACTTATCCTTGCAAATCACGATCAAAACTGTTTATCCTGTGCTAGAAATCAAAATTGTGAGCTTCAAGCTCTATGTAGCCGTTTTAACATTTTAAGACCAACTCTTCCTTCTGTAAATGTTAAACAGCCTATGCAGATAAAGAATCCAAGTATAGTCCGCGATCTTTCTAAATGTGTAAAGTGCGGAAGATGCGTAAAAGTCTGTAAAGAAGTTCAAGGTGTAAGCGCCTTAACATATTCTAATCGTTCAAGTCACTTTATGGTTACAACTGCTTACAATAAACCTCTTGAAGATACGGACTGTACTTTCTGTGGTCAATGCAGCGTAGTTTGTCCTGTTGGTGCCATAGTAGAACTTGATGATACTCAAAAAGTTTGGGAAGCCATCCATGATCCTAAGAAGCATGTAATAGTTCAAGTTGCACCTGCAGTAAGAGTTGCATTAGGAGACTCTCTTGGTTTAAATCCAGGAACAATAGCTACAGGAAAACTTGTTACAGCTTTGAAAATGCTTGGCTTTGATAAAGTATTTGATACAAACTTTGCAGCAGACCTTACAATAATGGAAGAAGGTTCTGAGCTATTAGATAGAATAAAAAATGGAGGCACTCTTCCAATGGTAACCTCCTGTTCTCCTGGATGGATTAACTTCATGGAAAAGAACTTTGGAGATCTTTTAGAACATCTATCAACTGCAAAATCTCCTCAACAAATGTTTGGAGCAGTTTCTAAGAGCTATTACGCTAAAGAAACCGGCATCCACCCTCATGATATCGTAACTGTTTCTATAATGCCTTGTACCGCTAAAAAGTACGAAGCTACCCGTCCAGAAATGGAGCATGATGGAATCAAAGATGTTGATATAGTAATAACTACTAGAGAACTCATAAAGATGATAAAATATGTTGGTTTAAAATTCATGAACCTTCCATCTACTGAATTTGATAGTCCTCTTGGCCTTGGAACAGGTGCTGGTGCTATATTCGGTACAAGTGGTGGCGTTATGGAAGCTGCCCTTAGAACAGTTTATGAAGTTTATACTGGTGAAGAGCTAAAAGACATCAACTTTACCGATGTTCGAGGATATGAAGGAATCAAAGAAGCTTCTGTAAATCTTGCTGGCACAGAAATAAAGGTAGCTATCGCTCACGGTTTATTGAATGCTAGAAAACTTATGGAAGGCATAAAAGATGGGAAAAGCCCATATACATTTATCGAAATAATGGCATGCCCTGGTGGATGTATTGGAGGCGGTGGACAACCTGTCACGACTACAGTGGATGTAAAGAAACTTCGTATGGATGCTCTTTATGACATCGACAATAGCTCAGCTATAAGAAAGTCTCATGAAAACCCAGATGTCGTAACTTTATATAACGAATATCTAGGTGCTCCATTAAGTGAATTATCTCATGAGCTCCTTCATACTCACTACACAGCTAGAAAAAAAGCATATGACTTCTCATATTTAGAGGAATAAAGCTTTAAAAAGCTATCTGTAGCTTTTACTATTCAAATGTTAAATGAGGTTATAGCATTAATAGAGCTATAACCTTATTATTTTCATAATATATAATGATAATTGGTGAAAAAAATAATTATAAAAATCCTTGACCCTAACGGAACGTCATAGATTAAAGTAATCTTATCAAGAACAAGGAGGCATAGAATAATGAGAACAGTAAAGGAAATATCGGATTTGACAGGTATTAGTGTGCGCACACTTCACTATTATGATGAAATTGGGCTTCTGCCCCCAACAGATAAGAGTGATGCTGGATACAGGCTTTATGACGATAAAGCATTGGAAACATTACAACAGATATTATTCTTTAGAGAATTTGATATTCCCCTTAAAGAAATCAAATCTGTTATGTGCAATCCTACCCTTGATAGAAATAATATTCTGCAAATGCAGAGAAAAATGTTGATGGTGAAAAAAGAGAGAATAGAACTCTTGATTGCCAGTATTGATGACATTCTGAAAGGAGAAAATAAAATGGATTTTGTAATCTTTACAAAGACAGAAATCGAAGAACTATGTCAAACAACTCTTGATCATATGCCAGATACCATGAAGGAGAGCATCATACAGGAATTTGGTGGAATTGAGCAGTGGCAAAAACATTATGTAGAGCGATGTTCAAAAGAAGATATGCAGAAAGGCTATCAGAAAATGGTAGAGTGGTATGGAGATAAAGATAGTGCACTTAAAGCTATGAATAATTCTCCAAGTAAAGAAGTCTGTGATGCCTTTGGAAAACGAGTAGAAATCATTGAAAAAAAGTTAAGTGAGCATAAAGAATATCCATTAGATTCCTTTGAAGTTAAACAGATAATTGGTGAATATGGCTTTGTAATGAAAAAACTTTATCAGTTGAAATATGAGGCAGACCTCATGTTGTCTATGGCAGCCAGCTTTCGTGATGAAAGAGCAAAGGCTATTTTAGATGAGAAATATGGTGAAGGCTCAGCAGAGTTTTTTGCCTGTGCAATTGAAGCTTTTTATAAGAATAAATAGACTTTATAAGGATGCAAATAAATCTAGCATTAAAAAAGCAGGTTTATTTGCACCCTTTTGCTTATATTTGGTATAATTGTCTTTATAATTCATATTTATTCTTCATTGATAATATGAAAAATTAATAATATGGGGGCGGACTTTATGAAAATCATACCACTTGTTGAGAACACGACTATATCTCTATCTTTAAAGACTAAACATGGTTTATGTGTGTATGTTGAAACAAAAAAACATAAGATTTTATTTGATTTAGGCCCTAACGACCTATTTTTAAGAAATGCTTCAAAACTAGGCATAGACATCTCCGATATAGATACTGTCATAATTTCTCATGGCCACTATGACCACGGCGGCGGACTTGAGACTTTTATACAAAATAATGATAAAGCAAAAATATATATTCATAATATGGCTTTTGGAGATTACTACTCTAAAAGGTTAGGAGTAAGGAAGTACATAGGTCTTGATAAGACTCTTCAAAATAATAGTAGAATAATATTTACTGAGGACAGCTTTAAAATAGATGATGAACTTGAATTATTCTCTAACATAACAAAACATAATTTATGCTCAGAAGGAAATAGCTCACTATACGAAAAATCTGGTGAGGACTTTAGAGAGGACTCCTTCTCTCATGAACAGAGTTTAATAATCCACGAAGGAAAGAAAAATGTACTCTTAGCTGGATGCGCTCATAACGGCATCATAAACATACTAGAAAAGGCAGAAACCATATGCCAAAAGGACCTTGACTATGTAATTTCAGGTTTCCACCTCTCTAATCCCGTTACCCTTTCAACAGAAAAACCTGAACTTGTAGATGCCATCGGAAAAGAATTAAAAAATCGTTCTACTAATTACTACACCTGCCACTGTACTGGCAAGAAGCCTTTTGAAGCTCTTCAAACAGTTTTAGGTGACCAGATAAAATATCTGGCACTTGGTTGTAATTTTGAAATCTAAAATGGGATAGTTAAAATTCAACTATCCCAAAAGTTAATCAGAGGTTATTTATGTAGAGAATTCTATGTTAAATAACCTCTGATTTTTTATATTATAAATTGTTTATGGTAAGGTTCACCGTACCATAAATAAAAAAGTTTAGACTTCCCCTAATACAATATAATTAATAGAATTTCAAATTCAAGTTTTAACTATATTTTTATTTTAAAATAGCTAGTAAAACTTTTATAATTTTACTAGCTACCGTTGTAATATATTGTTTGCCCAATTAGGTATTTTTTTATCTTTCCATATTATCTTACCATCTTTTAAATATATAACTTCTTTTAATACTTCTGTATTATCATATATATTTACTTCATCACATAATGCAATTACATTATTCAAATTGTTTAATGAATCATAATATCTTCTTTCTATATCCTTATCTGGTATCCCATGGCCACCTTTACTTACTCTAATTTTAACCCTTTCTTTTGCAACTTCGGAATCTTTTACTCCTACATAATTCATAACTATATAAAATCCATTTTCTTTTGCAAACTTTATATTCTTTATTATGCTTTTACCTGATAAAGTGGTTTCTTGGTTAAATGATATACCTTCTAAAATATATTGTTTTATTAATTTAACAGCTTCTCTTGCACATTTAATTTGAAGATTGTTATCTTTCCAACAACCAATTCTGGCTACCATTTCATCGGTATTTATTCTCTTTTCATTTTTATTTTCATTATAATAAATAGATTTATATATTGAAGTTTTACCAGCTCCATTAACACCTGCAAAAATTGTAAATGTTGGCATGCTATTCACCTATAACCTTTGCTTGTTCTTTTTGCAACACTAAATTAGCTAATGTCATATAAAAATCTTGTTCTTCTTCTGTCTTTGCATTCTTAAATAGTTCCTTTAACTGACTATATGAATAATTTATAAAAATATCATACAAATTATTATCCTTATTTTCCATTTAAATTACCTCCTTTAAAAACACTTATATTAATATTATATACTAAATCCAATATATTATAAAACTACTTTCTTGTATCTTAAGTATTCTAAACATTCCTTTTTATTTTGGTTCTCCACAGATACGCTTCATCGCACCGTAAATAAAAAAATCTATATTTCTCCATATACAATATAATTAAGATTATTTCAAATTCCAATTTTAATTATATATTTTTATGAAAAAGGGATAGGCTTTTAAGACCTATCCTGCTATTTTCATTTCCAAGTTACCTATACATATAATGTTTTATGGTATCTTTAGACTTTATCTACTTGACATCTTCCACAAAAACCTAAAATTTAGTTTATTTTTTTAATCTCTGCAATTAATATACCATGGTCAGGATATGGAGCAGATATATCTTTAGTATATTTCCCTTCAGAATATATATTTTTATCACACTCGACAAAATTCCAATAATAAAGAACTGTTTCAACACTCAAGGCACTTGAAGCAAATAAATGGTCTGGACACCCAGCATAGTCATCACCTTTATATAGTTGGTGACTATTACCCTTAGGAGTATGTAGCGCAATATCTAATGAAAGTAATTCTGACTTCAATACATCACTTGACCAATTCTCATTTGGATTATTTCTACGACCTGTATTAAAATCTCCTGCACCAAGTATAAGATTTCCTTTTTCCTGAAGTTTCTTTATTCTCTCCAATATATTACTATTTTGAACATATCTATTCTTCATTTCTTTAGTTACTTCTTTCTTGTTATTATAATTATAATAATCTACAAGTATTCTTGCCCCAATCACACTAATAATATTCTCATTATGTTTGATATTTACCTCAAGGTAGTCTGGCATACATTTATTATAAGAAGAAGTCCACCAATAAACACTTTCTATAAGGTACTTCTTTTTTATTGCAATCAGCACTTCATTCTTGGGGTTATCTGTAACGAATGTATTATATGAAGCCAGTGAGATAACAAAGTTTTTCCACTGGCTCACTTTATAAAATTCTGTAATTATAACTATATCAGCACTCAATTCATTTATTTCTTCTGCCACAAACTCAGGAATTTTATCCTCTTTACTATGATTTGCTCTTTGATTTATGTTCCATTCAATTATCTTCATTCTACTCCTCCTACTTTATATATAATAATTGTTTTACTTCTATACCTTCTGCCTCTTGTAATATTTGCTTCAATGTTTCCAGCTGTTTTTTTATTAAGTTAATCTTTTGCTTTTTTCTCCATATTTAATGTCCACCAAAAAGTGCCACTAATTTTAAAATTCACACAAGTACTTGGTTAAATAACTTTAAGCTGGCGCATTTTAGGTGGACAATCCCACTCATTATTAAAGTCTTATTGATATTTTAATATATTACATTTCGCACATTTCACAAACATGTGCATATTTTTTTATCAAAATTATCTCCTGCATAAATCTCATCTATGCTGCCATATTTGCCAATAATTCACTAAAACAATTATAACACAATCCAATAATACTTTTTATATCATTGTCTTGATTTTAATATTTTATAAAATTCTTTTAATTTTGATTCTCCACAGATACGGTTCACCGCACCGTAAGTAAAAAACTATAGACTTTTCCATCTACAGTATATTTAAAAATATTTTAATTTCAAATTTGAAATATATTTTTTATGCCTTGTTGTAAAATAAATATTTATTTAAACTCCCTTACAAATTTGACTCTACAATAGATTGTCTAATTCTTTTAATAACTTTGATTTCATTTCAGATAACTCTTCGTCTGTAGGAATATTTTCATCGTTGTACATCCCATGTATTATTTTCTCTATCATAAAATTTCGTATCAGAGTTAACTGAAAAAGGTATCTTTGCATCATCCAAAGACTTTGTCATAAACTTTGCAAAAGTCACCTGCTCATCAATAGAGTAAGCATTGCCATCATTATAATCTCCAGGCATCCATGCTCCCACCCAAGTAGGAATATCAGTTAATTTCTGCCATTGAAGTGCATAGTTTATTTTATCTGTTATTAACTTCTTCTCGTCCTCTGTACCTATTGTCCATAGCTTTTCTTTATTGGTCTTGCTAGGTCCAGCAGCATAAAAGTTCCACTCAGCTATTAGATATCCATTGATGTCAGTTGGAATTTTAAGCTCTTTTAGATATTCTGGATTTGAGCGGACTCTTGGAGATATCATTAAAATTCTTTTAGGATTACTTACACGAATTGCACTTACTAATTCTTCATATATCTCATTAAACCTGTCTGACTCTTTATTAAGTTTATCTGTAACTTCAATGATCAAGTCAAAACTTAATAAATATGAATATAACTAAAAGCTTAATTACCTTTTTCATACCCTAGTATTTCCCCTTTTTCTTTTAATGCTTATGATAGATATTCCCTATTTATTCACCTATAACTGCTCTTGTTCTTTCTTTCATAAGTTCACAGCTATTATGAAACTCTTCTTGTTCTTTCTCTGTAAGATTTAGCTCTATTATCTCTTCTATGCCGTTCTTCCCTATGATACAAGGTACGCTGGCATAAATATTAGTTTCGCTATATTCTCCCTTAAGCATAGTTGAACAAGGTAGTACCTTTCTCTCATCTTCTAGGATAGCTTTAATAACCTCTGTGGCTGCAGCTCCTATGCCGAATTCTGTTGAACCTTTTCCAACAACTATGTTCCATCCTGCTTTCATAGTATCAAGAGCTATATTTTCAAGTTTTAATCTTCCATATGTCTCTGGCTTTTCCTTCATAAGTTCTAAAAGAGGCTTTCCATTTATAAAAGCACTTGTCCATGGAACCATCTGACTGTCACCATGTTCTCCTAAACAATAAGCTTCAATACTCTTTGGCTCTAAATTCAGCTGTCTTCCAAGTCTTGCACGAAGTCTTCCTGAATCCAGAACTGTACCAGTGCCTATTACATTTAACCCAGTTTTTTTATGTAGATAATATGCTATTATGTCACATGGATTTGAGATTGATACTATAATTCCTTTAAAGCCACTGCCCTTTATAAATGGGATTATTTCATCCATAACTTCTATGGTGCCTTCAAGCTCTTCAAGACGGTCCTCTTTGAAGATTGGTCCACTTGCACTCATGACTATTATGTCGGCATCCCCTATATCCTCATATCCTCCAACTTTAACCTTTACTCTCTTTGGCATATATGCCATGGTATCTGCTAAATCCTCTCCGTGACTTAATGCCTTTTTTATATCTTTATCAATGATTATAAGTTCATTACATACTCCTTGCGTGATAATGCTGCTAGCTACATGAGATCCTACATGTCCTATACCAATTATGGCTACTTTTCTTGTATTCATTTCTTCCCCCAACTTTCTTTTAATGTGTTTTATCTATAAAACTTTTTCATAACATTTGAATTCTTCTAATCCTGGTATATTATAATCTAGTTTTACGTTTCCTAAAAATTTATAATTAAACTTTTCATAGAGCTTAACTGCAGGTAAATTTCTCATTCCTGTATCAAGTCTTATGGTCTTTGCCCCAATTCTTCTACCGTAATCTTCTGCAAACTGCATAAACTTTGAGCCTATGCCCATCTTAAAATAATCAGGATGTATAGCTAAAGTGTGAATTACCATTACTTCATTTTTCTTAAGATTAGGGTTGTCCCATTTTATTGAATCATGTCCTTCATCTTCTTCATTATTCAAAATTACAGTACCTGCTACTCTTCCATGAACTCTTATCAAAAACAGATCTCCTCTATTAACTCCATCAAGAGCAACTTCTCTCGTTGGATATATTCCCTTTATCCATCCAGCATAGTTTTCTTCGCTTTCTGCATAAAAATCATTTAGATCGTCATAAAGAGAAGCTAATTCATCTATATCCTCCCTAGTTCCCTTTACAATATTTAATTCATTTATATTCATAGACTTCCCTCTTTACTGCAAAATTTATTTATATATATAATATAATGAATTTTCATAATATATCAAGGTAAATTTCATATATTACAAGTTTTCTAAGGATAAATATACTGAATTACAAAAAAGCACCTATAGATTAATAGAGTTTTATTAAGACTCCATGGATCTAATAAGTGCTTTGTATTTAATGAAAACTATTATTTGTTAGAGTATTTCTTGTGAGTTAATATGACTTCTCTAACTATTCCCTTTAAGGTTTCAGTTGTCATCATTTGATCTTCTGCATGCATCAAAAGTAATGATACATTTACAGTATTTCCTGCTGCTTCTTGTTGAATTAATCCCATATGAGACTCTTGAGCCTTTAATAAGCTTGCATCTGCTTTTTTAACTAGCTCATCTGCTTCTTCAAATCTTTCTTCTCTAGCTGCTTTCATCGCCTCAAATAAAGCTGATCTTGCCTCTCCAACATTAGTTATTAATTGAAATGATATTAATTCTAATTCTTCCATCATTGTGCTCCTTGTCTTTAACGTATTTTTATAATATCTTAATAGCCTTAAACAACTTTACTTCCGTGAATCTCATCAGTATTTACATACTCTAATAGAAAATCCCTATTTCCCTTATTTACTCCCTTTCCAGGCATTATGGTTATTCTTCCTGCTGCATAGTCAGATAGTTTTCTTAGTTCATCCTTACCTGACATTGCATCCTCTGTTCCACCCTTTGTGAGTATCCTGTCCACCCCTAAAGCTACAAGCTGATCCACAGCTTCAAATTTATCCTCTATGTCGTCAAATGCCATATGAAAAGTTACGCTTAAAGGTTTTGCCTCTTCTATAAATGCTTTTGTAGTATCTATATCTACCTTGTTCCCTTTTAAAGCTCCTATGACAACGCCATAAGCCCCAAGCTCTTTAGCCATTCTTATGTCGTCTTTCATTATTTCAATCTCTTCCTCTAAAAATTCAAAGTCTCCACCTCTAGGTCTCATTATTACCATAACAGGTATATTTATTTTTTCTAATACCTTTTTTATAGTTCCATAACTAGGAGTGGTTCCCCCTTCTAAAAGATTGTCACATAGTTCAAGTCTGTTAGCTCCTAATTCCTCAGCCCTTTTAGCTTCCACATAATTTCCAACGCATGCTTCAAAAATAGCCATTAACTAATCCTCCTAAAATAGAACTTGTCTTATTATTAATAATTTTATTTTATAATAGAAGTTTAGTCAAAAGTTATTGGTGATTTTATTCTCTTCACGTATGCATCAAGCCATTCCTGACTTGCCTTTTCATAAATAGTTTTTCCATCAACATTCTTGCATACATAAACCGTTGGCTCCATATCTTCTGTAACTACAGAAAATGAGAATCCATCAATATTAGTTGCAACGCCAAATTCTCCTTTGTTGTTTAAACATACTACAGAAAGGTCTCCTGACTTGCCTCTTCTTCTAGTAAGCTCATCATGTAAATCAGCAACTGCTTTATCTGCTGCATCCTGTGGATGATATCCTTCCTTCATAAGTCTAACTATTTCGTAAGAGATACATCCCTTCATCAAATCTTCTCCAAGACCTGTTGCTGATGCTCCACCGACTTCACTGTCTACATAGAATCCTGAACCTGATAATGGAGAATCTCCAACTCTTCCTCTTCTTTTCATGAAAAGTCCGCTAGTTGATGTTCCTGCTACCATATGCTTATTGCTGTCTAAAGCTATCATTCCAACAGTATCATGACCTGCATATGGACTTAATCCTTTTTCTATAGTTTCTTTTTTTCTTTTTTCATAATGTAGTTTTGCTCTATCTGTAAGCATGTTTACTCTTTCAAATCCATTCTTATGTGCATATTCATCAGCGCCTGTTCCAACTAAGAAGCAATTGAATTTTTCATGACTTAACTTTCTTGCTATACTTATTGGGTTCTTAAAATCCTTTATTCCAGCTACTGCACCTATACTAAAAGTGTCTCCATCCATATATGCTGCATCTAATTCTACTTCACCATTTTCATTTGGAAGACCGCCGTATCCAACTGATTTGTAAAAAGGATAATCCTCTACCATCTTTATAGCTTCTTCTATAGCATCTCCTGCTTCCATTCCACTTTTTAATCCTTCTGCCGCCTTAGTTATGCCCTCTACTGCCATTCTCCAAGTAGCTATCATTGCAAATTTCATCTTTTTCCCCCCATATAATCTAGTATACTTTTTAAAATAGCAAAAACCATGCCAAAAGCTATAGATATATCCTAAAACATTACTGTTATCTACGTTTACAGTGAATTTAATAAATTTTTATTTGCTTTATTTGCATAGTGTATTGTAGAATAATACATAAAGATATATTTAAAATAACCATAATAATACACTAATAATTATTACGGTTATTTTTTATACATTATCAAAAAAAACAAGTTATATCAATACACTTTATAAGGAGTAGAATGATTTTGAAAAGAATAGATATGATTTTTAATGCTATAAAAACATTAGACAAGGGTGATGGCGTCACTACCCTTGAAATAAGCAACAATTTGAATCTTGAGCGTTCTAATGTGAGCAAGGATTTGAACATCCTCGTTAATAATGGTTCACTATACAAGAACAATGCTCGTCCTGTTAGATACTTTTTAAACAAACCTAACAGCATAGATTTTTCACATAAATCATCTTTAGATAACTTAGCTTATCTTTATCCTTCTCTTACAGAATCTATAAAGCTAGCTAAGACCGCAATCCTTTATCCACCTAACGGCATGAATTCACTTATCATAGGTAATACTGGTGTTGGTAAATCTATGCTTGCAAAACTTATGCATGAATACGCTAATTCTATTAATAAAGGCAAGAATATGCCCTTTATTCATTTTAATTGCTCTGACTATTCTAATAATGTACAGCTTTTAAGCTCACACCTTTTTGGGGTAAAGAAAGGTACTTTTACAGGTGCCACCGAAGATAGGGTGGGTTTAATAGAACAAGCAGATGGCGGAATACTATTTCTTGATGAAATTCATAACCTTCCTAGCGAAGGACAAGAAATGCTTTTTATATTCATGGATACTGGATACTTCAAAAGATTCGGTGAAGTATCTAAGAAGATCAAATCTTCTGCTAGAATTATATGTGCAACTAATAAGGATATAAATACTTCCCTTTTAGATACATTTATACGACGAATACCTATAAAAATTTATCTTCCAGACTTAAATGAAAGGCTTATAGAGGAGCGACTTACTCTTATAGAGTATTTTCTTAAAGAAGAAAGCATGAAGCTGTCAAGGCCCGTACTTGTTTCCTACAATGCTATGCTTTGTCTTTTATCCTATGATTGCCCATACAATATAGGACAGCTTAAAAACGACATAACCTTAGCCGTAGCCAATGCTTATGCCTCATATTTTATAAACAATAAAAAGCAGATAAAGATAAATAGTCCTGACCTACCAAATGATTTAAAGAAGCCTTTAGGATCTCCCCTAACTAAAGAGAGAGAGCTAATTGATTCTCTAAAAAGTGTAGATAGCTACTTCACTTATGACGAAAATACTGAAGTCACAAGCTTATCATTTTTAAAGCAGAAGCACATAATACTATCTACATGTAAAAAGCTTATAAAAAATATAGATAATACACTAAAGAGCAGAAATATAGATAGAGCTTTAATAAGTTCTATGTTTATGGATTACTTTAAAATAATAGAAGAAAACATGTCCACTTATCATTACAGCCTCAATAATTCTGCCTTTGATGAAATACTGAGTGGTGTAAGACATCTTCAAAACTCATTAAAGGATGCATTGAACGATGACATAATAAAAGACTTCTTCCACATTCATTTAGATATGCTTTATGACAGGATAAACCTTATGGATTTTAATGCACTTCCTATGTTAAACAAGATAAAGGACATATTTCCAGATAATTATTTAGAAGCATTAGCCTTAAAATCCATAATAGAAAAAACATACAATATAAACCTTTCATCAATAGAAATACTGTTCCTTACGCTTTTTTCTCTTTTCCTTATGGAAAATAATAGTTAATAAAAGTTTATATAATTAAAAGTTTATGAAAAAGTGCTATGCCCTATTAAATGTCATAGCACTTTTTTTAATATTTATTTTGCTAATTCATATATAGCTCTTCCGTATATCTCGACGCACTTCTTTAGTGTGTCAAGTTTTATATACTCATTTACTTCGTGGGCTAGATTTTCATCATCTTCAAATAGAGGTCCAAAGGCAACTATATTGGGCATAAGTTTAGCATAAGTGCCTCCTCCCATAGCCAAAAGCTTAGCTTCTTCACCAGTAGCTTCCTCATAGGCTTTTTGCAAAGCTTTCACTAAATCATGATCTTTCGGAAAGTGAAGTGGTGCATTGTGATGCCCCATTTGAAATTCAAATTCTGTTCTACTTAAGCTGGTATCTATACTATTTAAAATATCATCTAGTTTAATCGTTACAGGATATCTCACATTAAATCTCATGGAAACTTCTTTTTCATTTCCATCTATTATTCCAAGGTTTAAAGTAAGCTTACCTGATTCCTCATCTTGAAAGTCAATGCCAAGTTTCTTTCCATTGTACTCTTTAGCTATTACACTATTAAAATCCCTCAAGAAGTCTGTAAAATCATCTTTGAATGTCATAGCTTCATTTAAATATAACAAAAGATTGCTTATAGCATTATCCCCACACTGAGGTGTGCTTCCATGAGCCGCTATACCTAGGGCTATGATTATCAAATGCCCACTCTTATCTTCTACTTCTATTTTATATTTTTCTTTCAGACCGTCATCTTTAAAATACTCTAAAAATGATTGATTTGTATAAGCTATCTTACACTTACAGCAGTCAGGAACTATATTGGACCTCTTTCCGCCTTTTATATATTCTACCTTATACTCTCCTTGAGTTTCCTTGAAACTTCTATGAAACTGAAAAGTCAGTATACCTTTTTCTGAAGTAACTATTGGGAATTCTGCATCTGGCGTAAAACCAGCAACAGGAGGCTTTTCTTTCTTCAAATAATAGTCCATATCTTCAGTACCTGTTTCTTCATTAGTTCCAAAGATAATTCTCACCTTTTTAGAAAGCTTTACTCCATGTTCCTTCATAAGCTTCAAAGCATATAAGGCTGCAAATATAGGTCCTTTATCGTCAGAGGTTCCCCTTCCAAATATCTTCCCATCCTTTACTAAAGGAATAAACGGGTCTGAGTTCCATCCTTCACCTACTGGAACTACATCAAGATGACCTAGTATCCCAACATAGTCTTCACCACAGCCATACTCTGCATATCCTACATAATTATCTAGATTTTTAGTGGTGAATCCATATCTTTCAGCTATTTCAAGGGCACATTTTAATCCTTCCGTCATATCTTTTCCAAATGGATTCTCGGAATCAACTTCTCCCTTTAAGGTTTTCTTTTCTAAAATCAGCTTTAAATCATCTAAAAATTCTCCGTTTATATCTACATTCTTTAGAAAATCCATAATCCTGTCTCCTTTTAAACCTATCTCTTTACCCTTTGTATCTCATCTAACATCTCATTATCTAACACCTTGCAGAATTCAGCTATTGCTTTTACAGTTTGCACATAATCTTTACGATGGATAACTAATCTATGAGAATGCATGTATCTAGTTGGTATTGATAATGTCATAGTTATTACACCTTCAAAAGTCTTATGTATATTTCCAGCATCAGTTCCACCTGCTACCATGCAGTCATAATTTATATCTAGGCCAAGTCTTTCGCATATCTCTTCAAGCTTTTGTAACAGCCCGTTGTTTGCCAAGGTGGAAGAATCTAAGATACTTAATATTACTCCACCACCAAGCTTTATATCTCCCTTATCCATAGGAGTATCCTTGGCTGTGGTTACATCTAAAGCAAAAGCTATATCTGGCTTTATATTGTGAGTAGCAGTTCTTGCCCCTCTTAAGCCAACTTCTTCTTGTACCGTACCTACTGCATATACATTTGCTTTGTGTTTACTCTTTTGAAGTTCCTTTAAAACATCTATAGCTACTGCAGCTCCTATTCTATCATCCCAAGCTTTACCTATTAAGTAGTTTGGATTATTCATAACTTCAAACTTCGTATCTGGAGTTATCATATCCCCTATTTTTACTCCTAAAGCTTCAACCTCAGACTTGTTCTCAACGCCTAAATCCATAAATAGATTCATAGGAACTATTACCTTGCTCTTTTCATCAGCTGTCATTCCATGAGGAGCTCTGCTCCCGATTACACCTTTTATTTTCCTGCCCTCTTCTGTAGTTATCACCATTCCTTGTGATGGAAGAACATGTCCCCACCATCCGCCTACAGGAAGAAGTTTTATATATCCATTATCATCTATATCCCTTACCATGAAGCCTACTTCATCCATATGACCAGCTATCATGATCCTTGGTCCATCAGCTTCTCCTTTTTTTAATCCTATTATGGATCCCAAATTATCATAAGATATTTCATCAGTATAGTTTTCTAAATACTTTTTCATAACTCTGCTGACTTCCTTTTCACATCCTGAAATCCCATCAGCTTCTGTAAGATCTTTAAGCATATTTAAATCAACATCACCATATGGCTCTACATTATTAATAATCATAAGTCATCCCCCTAATGCTATCTATTTTCAGCTTTGAAAGCTTCAACTTTTTCTGCATTTAAAGATTTAATTATACTTATAACCGCTTCTTTAGCTGCCATATAGTCATCTGCATCAATGATTCCGCTGTTTGTCTGAAGATTTCTAGCACAAATACATGCTGTTAATGTCGGACATCCTCTTAAAAGTTTGTGTATCCAGCCATTATCTCCATCTCCTAATGAAAAGTAGTACTGATGCTTAATATCTTTTTCTTTGCAGGTTTCTACTAAGCAGTTTAATAAGGCTCTGTTTGGCATCATTGACTTATCATAATAATTTATAAGTACACCTTCTCCAAGCTTTCCAACTCCATCCTTGTCTCCTGTAATATCATTAGCAGGAAGACAATCCATAACTATTCCTAAATCAGGCTGTACTAAATTTGTTGATGTCTGAGCACCTCTTAGTCCTACCTCATGCTGAACTGTAGCTCCAACATATAAATCAACTTCAAGCTTCTCATTCTTTAAAGCTTCTAGGATTTCTATTCCCATTATGCATCCATATCTATTATTCCATGCCTTTGAAAGCAATCTCTTTCCACCTGCTAAGATTTCAAAAGCTCCTTCAACAACTATAGAATCTCCAAGATTAATTCCTAATTCTAAAACTTCTTCCTTTGTAGACATTCCCATATCTACAACGAGATTTTTTATATCTACTGATTTTGAACCATCTTTAGCTGAAGACATTATTATTCCTCTAAACTCTTCGCCTTTACGATTTACTACCTTTACTCTCTGTCCAATTAATCCTTCATTGCATATAGTGCCTAATGGAAGGATTTTTATTAAACCTTTTGCTGTTATATCCTGAACTATAAATCCTATTTCATCCATGTGTCCACTTACTAAGACCCTTGGAGCATTTTCTAATCCACATTTTCTTACCGCAAAAACAGAGCCAAGGTTATCAAATATTATTTCATCTGTATATTTTTTATAATAGCTTTGTAAAACCTTGGACATTTTAGCTTCATTTCCCGAAACTGCTGATATTTGAGTAAGTTCTTTCATTAATTCTAGTGTATTTGTACTTAAATTCATATTTAATTACCTCTTTCTATATGGAATTCTTGTCTATTTTGCAAGGTTATATATAGCCTGGGCATATATCTTTGCATTGATCTCTAAATCACATATATCCATGTATTCATTAGGATTGTGAGCGATTCCCTTTTGTCCAGGGAAAGATGGTCCGAAAGGCACTATATTAGGCATAGCCTTTGCATAGGTTCCTCCTGTTGTTGTAACTGGTGTTCCATCTAAGCCTGTTACTTCTTCATAGGCTTTTTGAAGGCCTTTTACAAGGTCACAGTCCTTTTCAAATCTTACTGGATTGTAGTTATGAACTAATGCCACTTTTATATTTTCTGTACATTTACTTTTTATCTGTTCTAATATTTCTTCTACAGTAACAACGGCTGGATAACTCAAAGCACAGCTGAAATTTAAACTTTTGGAAGTATTACTTAATGTGTATCCTCTCATCTGCATAAGACCAAATTCCTTATCGCTATAATTGATTCCAAGTCTGTCTCCGTTTGAATTGCTTGATAGGAAATATTTATTTATAAAATTAAAGAATTCTCTTGTAACATCATCTCTATTTTCATTATCTATATAAGCACTTATAGTTATTTTCGCTCTTCCTCTTTCACCATATACTACAGGATATTTGCAGTCTGGTGTGAATCCCATAACAGGTGGTTTTTCCTTAGTCAAATAATATGTTAAATCTTCAAATCCACTTTCTTCATCAGTTCCAAAGATAATACGAACTGGTTTTGAAAGTTTTAATCCAGATTCCTTTATAGCATATAATCCGTATAATGCACTGATTATAGGTCCTTTGTTGTCAAGAACTCCTCGGCTATAAATTCTTCCATCTTCTACATGTCCACTAAATGGCGGATTAATCCATCCGTCCTCTATAGGTACTACATCAAGATGTCCAACTACTCCTATATAGTCATCACCTTCACCAAACTGTGCATAACCCATATATCCATCTATATTTTTAGTCTCAAAACCCAATTTTTCTGATATCTCTAATGCCTTAAGTAAAGCTCTATTTACTTCTTCACCAAAAGGAGCATTTTCTTTCGCTTCACTTTCTATACTTGGTATCTTTACCACATCTATGATATGTCCTATCATTTGATCCTTAAACTTTTCTACATTGACGTTTAATATCTTTTCCATGATTATCCCCCTAAAACTTCTATAAAGATTTATATTTTAAAATTTATCTTATATAAAAATTATAGTTATTCTATAAAGGGTAGTCTAATAAAATTAGACTACCTCTCTATTTTAGTAACATATTTCTTTTGTGTATTCAGCTACATCTTCTTTTAATGCCTTCTTTTTTGCAAGCTGGCATATGTGTCTTAAAGATTCGCTTAAACCTATTCCGCCCTTTTTAGGCATCTCTACTATATTAACTATATCTTTATAATTTGCAATTACATCTTCACATTCTTTTGACATAGCTGCTATAGCTGGAATATCAGTTTTATTATTAATTTCATTTGCAAGAACTGCACACATTTGTGCATAGCCAGCATAGTTAAATGCAGGTCCACATATAACTACATCTGGATTCATCTTCTTAACCATTGCAACCATCTTCATTTTAACTTCTTCAGTATTTTCCCTAAAGAATCCGTCTCCACAATATAGGCATGCAGTTACTTTCCCGTCAATTTCCTTAAGATATGGTTCTAACATACTTGCTGAACCTATAGCCATGCCTTTTCCACCTAGGGGTAGGTTTGGATTTTCCTTTCCACCGAGTCCTGCTTGGGTTTGATCAAATATCATTAAAACCTTCATTAATATTACCTCCTAAAGATCATCGAAGGATAAGTCATCAAATGAGATATCTTCTTCTTCTGAAGCATTATTTTGTGCTTCTTCTTCATCCTTTAAATATTGCTTATCTAGCATCTTTATAAATGGATAGTATATTACACATCCAAGTACTAGTAATCCTATCTGCCATAATCCTGCAAATAAGCTTCCTGTTGATAAATATCCTGAGAAACCTATTGGTGTCGTCCATGGCAATCCTACTCCTGTAGTGTAAGGTATTATTCCAGCTTGAGTAGCCCAAGTTGAAAGTATTAAATTTATTGTAGGTACTCCCATGAAAGGTATTAGTAGTATTGGATTTAATACTATTGGTAATCCAAATATTATTGGTTCGTTTATTCCAAAAAATCCTGGAACTATTGATAATTTACCAAGTTGACTAATTCTCTTTGATTTACAGAAAAGCACCATTACTATAACTAATGATAGAGTACTTCCACCTCCACCAAATCCCGTGAAGAAATTAGAGAATGGATCTGTAAATATGTTTGGCAATGTTGTACCTGCTTCAAAGGCATTTAAGTTCTCTATTGTTAAAACTTTTGTTATTGGTCCAAATACTGAGTTAGCAACTGCTGGACCATTGATTCCAAAGAACCAGAATCCTGTACATGCAAATCCATATATGATTTGAGCTGTTAATGTATTTCCTGCACCCTTTAATGGAGTTTGTAATACTGTATATATAAAGTTATGAGCAGTTTCATACGGAGTAAATTCAAATATTATTCTTATAAAGAAGAATATTAACATTATAATAGCACTTGGAATTAAAGCTGCAAATGAATCTGCTACTGCAGGTGGAACTCCATCTGGCATCTTTATTGTCCAACCCTTTTTATATACCCATGTAAATATCCAAACTGACAGCAATGATACTATAAGTGCTAAAAATATACCATTTGATCCTATGTATTCAAATCCTAACCCACTTACAGTTCCTTCTGCACCTTCTATAGTAAGTCTTGTTGGCATTAATATTATGAATGAAACTAATGCCACACAAGCGCCTTGAATTGCATTGCCCTTTAATTCTTTAGCATATGCATATCCTGTACCTATAACCGTCAGTATACCAACTATATCAAATGTTGCTCTTGATACATTTGTGAACCATTTTTCCCATCCTTCTCCAACAAATCTAGCCCAGAATTCTGACCATCCTTCAATTGGAAAGTTTGCTATTAGCAAGAATATTGATCCTACTATCAGAAGAGGTGTACTTATTAAGAAACCATCACGAATTGCACATAGTATCTTATTTTTCCCTAGTTTATCTGCTATAGGCATCAAAACTTTTTCTAATTTTGAAAACATATGTTTGTCCCCCTTTATTGTAATTATTATTGTTTATTTTTCTTTATAGCCATGATAGCTTTTTTTAGCACTTTTTCTCCATCCATCACACCGTAATCTGCTGAATCGATTACTTGAATTGGAATATTTAACTTTCCAAATTGATTTACGGTCTCTTCATATAAGTATTTAACTTGTGGTCCTAGCAGTATACAATCTGGATGTAGTGTCTCGACGATTTCACCTAGTTTTCCGTGTGGAAAAGCTTTAACTTCCACTGGTAAGTTGTGAGCGTCAGCAACTTTTTGCATTTTACTTGCTAATAAACTTGTAGACATTCCCTGACTACAGAATAAATAAATTTTTTTCATGTCCTTCACCTCATCAAAAATTTCATTAATAATTTATTATTTAATAATTTATTATGATCGCTTTTAACTTATTTTTCTATTTCTATAACTTTTGTGTTCCCTATAATGTCATGTATCATTCGTTTTTCCTTTGAAATTAACATAATTGCTATGGAAGCTATTGATACAATTAATCCTAGTTTAACAATTATTCCGTAAATATTGTCGCTGGTGAACATATGAATTATTTGTCTAAAATAATCTCCACTACATACAAGAGCACCTTCAATAATCATAACCCCAAGTAGTTCACGCTTAATCATCGTAAAAAGATTTACATCGCTCCCATCATTATTTACAACCTTTATACTAAGAAGTTTCTTTCCTAAGGTTTGTCCCTTGTTTACCTTAGTTGGAATCACTACATAGTATATAGATGTCAAAAATATAGCAAGTATCCCAGCAGTCACCCCTCCTGAAATAGACATTTCCGCCAAAGATGATGGAGCATTTGTATTTCCACTTTCCATACTATAGATAAGCAATACAGGTAGAGATGCAAATACAGAGGCCAAATACCAATCCACTACATATGCAAAGGCTCTTCTCATGTTTATCGTTTTCTTTTGAGATTCCTTTATATTTGTAGGTTGTTTTTTGACTTTACTCTTCTTATTTTTCTTAATGGTAATCTCCTCCTCTTATTTGAAGTGTAATTTAAACTTATACCTTATTGCATTTTTCATTTAATTTACACTTTTTATATTAGCAAATGTCATGCCAACTCATAATTATACGCATAAACCTATGTTTTTCAACATTTTTTCATATTAATTTATAATTTTATTAACTTTTTAAGCTAGAGTATTTAATTATAATACACTCGTAAAAGGTTTACTTTGATTTTTACATATCAGTGTATTAATATTTTTCATCATTTTCACACACTTTTCTAATTTTTCAATACAGTATTTCTATAAAACTACAAAAGATTTATAAAAAAAATGAGTTTGATCATTAATGTATAAATTTATGTAGATTCGAATTTTTTACACAAAATAAAAAAATCAATGATATTTTAATATACTAAAACATCCTTGATTTTTTGCAATTATTTGTTCACTAAAAATATTATTTTACAAATCTATTTGATATTTTAACAGCCATAAAGGATATTATAACTGCAAGTATAATTCCTGCTAAAATATCACTTGGGAAATGAACGTATAAATACATTCTAGAAAAAGCTATTAAAATAGCAAGGATCATTGCTGCATAGCCAAATGGCTTATTTCCTTTAAGTATAATAATAGCAGCTATAAATGATGAAAGCGTGTGACCTGATGGAAATGAAAAATCCTTAGGGCTAGCTATTAAAAGTGCTATATCACTATTAATCCAACAAGGACGTGGCCTAGCCACAAGCGGTTTCAAAATAATATTCCCAATCAAAAGTCCTAGAAGCAATCCTATTACCAAAGTTATTCCTAGCTTTCTATATTTTTTTATAGATAGAATAACAAGAGAGATAACTATCCATATAAGTCCTGCATTTCCAAGAAACGAAATCTTCGGCATAATCCAATCCAAAGCTCCACTTCTAAAATGATTTTGAATAAAGTCTAAAATACTAAAATCTATATTTGTAATAAAATTCACAATATTTCTCCTCTCTTTTTCATTATTTAAAAATCATAAGTATAGTTCCAAAAACAATAAAACAAAATTCATAAAAGGATTTTTTTGATTGTTTTTTTTAAATACATTTATATAAATTATAACAGCATGGTACACTGAATGCACCATGCTGACTATTAAAATTTCTTAATTATTATAGCTACAAGAGCTATGATTCCTAATATATATGGATAGAATAAAAACTGCATTATTTCAAAAGATGTAATTCCTGCAATTCCTGCTGCCATAAGTAGCTGTGCTCCATAAGGTATGATTCCTTGGAATACACAAGAAAATATATCAAGGATGCTAGCCATCTTTTTAGGCTCTATTTCATATTCATCCCCAACTTCTTTTGCAATTGGCCCTGCCATTACTATAGCTACAGTATTATTTGCTGTACATATATCAACTATACTTACAAGAGCAGCAACTCCAAGTTTTGCTCCCATCTTACTGTTGATCTTTGATTTAATAAAATTAATTATAAAGTCTATTCCACCATTAGCTTTTATTATCTCAACTGTACCAGAAACTAATATAGTTATTATTATAAGCTCTCCCATGTTAAGCATTCCTGTAGACACTGAAGACACAAATCCCCAGATATCAAAACTTCCTGTAAATATACCTATAGCTCCCGCAACTATTGTTCCAAAAGTTAAAACCATCATTACATTTCCACCTAATAGTGCTCCAGCCAAAACTAATATATATGGAACTATCTTTATAATGCTATAAGTATATTCTGTATCTAAAACAGCATTTCCGCTACCACCAAGTACAAATAATATGGCAACACTCATTACTGCCGCCATTAAAGCTAGTTTAAAATTGCAACGAAATTTGTCCTTCATTTCACTTCCCTGAGTTCTAGATGCCGCTATTGTAGTATCTGATATCATGGATAGATTGTCCCCAAACATTGCTCCTCCTACAACTGCTGCAACTACTAATCCTATTGGAGAGCCAAGCTTTTCAGATATTGAAACCGCTACAGGTGTAAGAGCAACTATAGTACCTACTGATGTTCCTATAGATAAGGATATGAAACATGCTATTATAAAGATTCCAACTACCATTATATTGGCTGGAAGTACTGATAATCCTAAATTGACAGTTGAATCTACAGCCCCCATATCTTTTGCAACTTGAGCAAAAGCTCCTGCCAAAATAAATATAAGAAGCATGAGGATTATATCTACTTTTCCTATACCTTTACAGAAAGTATCTAGCTTTTCATCAAAAGGCTTCTTTCTATTCATAGCAAGTGCCGTTATAGATGATACGAGAAACGCTACACTTACAGGTATCTTGTAGAAATCCTTGGCTATTATAGAACCAACTAAATAAATTAAAAGAAACACCCCCAGTGGAATTAAAGCAAATATATTCCCTCTAGATTCTGTGATATCCCTATATTTTTCTTTTTGTATATTCATACTTTATTCGTCCCCTGTCTAAATGAATTCATCATAAATATTTAAAATAATTATGTAGTTATATATTAATTTAATTATTTTTTAAAGCTACATATGTTATTTTAATATAAAGTTACAGGTTATGCTAGTTTTTTTACAATATCTATCTCTATTTTTTATTATACCGTGAATTTAGGTATGAATTTTTAGGTATATTTATCAAGTTACTTTTGCTAGTATCAATCCTTTGTGATGTATAAATTCCACTATGTCCAGAGAATAAATAGCTTATTACACAAACCTTAAGTATAAATATAGCTCCATGGATATATAATTCATTGATCCTAAGGTGGCAACTTCCATGCCAAATATAGTTGATGCTATAGGAGTTCCAAACACTGAAGAAAAACCTCCACTTATGCCTTCCATAAGAATTACCTTGCTATCTTCTTTATCTAAATCAAAATTTTTTCCCATCCTCTCAGCTATGCTTGCACCTATCTGTACCCCCGTTCCTTCTCGTCCTGTTGATCCTCCAAAAGGCAGGAAAATATAATCCATGGAGTATTCATACGTATTTCTGTAACATACTCTAAACTTTTTTAAAAAGAACGCCCCTGCTGCTCCTGTCAATAATCCAACTAACCCTCCAAGAAAGACCCATTTTATAAAAGATAAAATAATTTTAAAACTCTCTCCTTGGCTCATCAAAACTTCTATTCTCCTCTTCCATTAAATTCACTCCTTTTAATACAAAAAACTCCTATAAAATAAGTAATACAACTTATCTTATAGGAGTCATCAGCTTATAGCATTTTTAGGTGAACTCCTTCACCCTTATATTTATCATTTTATTTTTTATTATACTCTTTCGAATATAAGATGTAAATCTTCTTTTATTAAAAAACAACCCCAAAGGAATCACCTCTAATTCCCTCAGGGCTGTCTTTACATATTATAAGATTATGGTAACCTATTATTTAACTAATTCGCTTAATGCTTCTGCAACGAATTGAACTTGAGTTCCAACTATTACTTGTGCACTTGTCTTACTTGGTTTAATTACACCAGCTGCACCTGTAGTCTTTATCTTCTTCTCATTTATTATAGTTGAGTCTTTAACTTCTAATCTTAGACGAGTTATACAGTTATCTATAGATACTATATTGTCTTTTCCGCCTAATCCTTCAAGGATAACTTCAGCAACTTCTTTGAAATTGTTGTTTGCAAGACTTACGTGCATTTCTTCTTCAGAAACGTCGTCATCTTCTCTACCTGGAGTCTTTAAGTTGAATTTAACTATTAAGAATCTGAATAGTACATAATAAATAACTGCACATACTAATCCTAGAGGGATTAACATGAATATATTGTTTGCTAGAGGCATTTTTATACTTAATAAATAGTCAATTAAACCTGCACTGAATCCAAATCCAGCTATCCATTGGAACTTAGCAGCTATAAATACCATTATTCCTGTTAATACAGCGTGAACTAAGTATAGTCCTGGTGCAACGAACATGAATGCGAATTCTAAAGGTTCAGTAACACCTGTTAAGAATGCTGCGAAACCTGCTGCTAACATTAAAGATGCAACAACTTTCTTATTTTCTGGCTTAGCAGACTTGTACATTGCAAGTCCTGCTGCTGGTAGACCAAACATCATAACTGGGAAGAAACCTGCTTGATACATACCAGTTACACCTTTAACTCCACCTGCTACAGTTCCCCAGAACTTACCAATATCATTAATATTTGCAACATCAAACCAGAAAACTGAGTTCAATGCATGATGTAATCCAGTTGGTATTAATAAACGGTTGAAGAATGCATATATACCAGCTCCTACTGGTCCGAGTCCTATTATTGATTCACCAAAGCTTACAAGTGCTCCGTAAACTATTGGCCATACAAAGAATAATATTCCTGATACAATTATCATAGCTACTGAAGTCATAATTGGCGCTAATCTCTTACCACTGAAGAATGCAAGTGCCTGTGGTAATTGTACATGTGAGAATTTATTGTAACATCCTGCTCCAACTAAACCTGATATAATACCGATAAAGGCATTTCCTATCTTACCAAAAGCTGGTGCAACCTCTTCTACTGGTATTCCCTGTAACATTGCAACTGTTCCTGAAGCTAATAGTGTAGTTACCACTAAGTATGCAACAAGCCCACTTAATGCAGATGCTCCATCTTTATCTTTAGACATTCCTAAAGATACACCTACTGCAAATAGTATTGGTAAATTATCTATGATTGCTGATCCTGACTTTATTAAAAATGCAGCGATTGGACTACCGCCACCCCATCCTGATGGGTCAATTGCATATCCTATTCCCATTAGTATAGCTGCTGCTGGAAGAACAGCAACTGGAAGCATTAATGACTTACCTAGTCTTTGAAGATATTTCATCATAATCTTTTCTTCCTCCCTTTATAATTCCTATTATATTTATAAAATCTAATTTAGTATTAAAAGTTATTTAGTTTTGTCACCACTATAATAGATTTTTTATTTTTAGATGCTGGCCACTCATCATAGAAATAAAAAAGACCTATTAATGGACATAGTACATCCAATAATAGGTCATGCCTGCCAAAACAGTAACACTCTATTTACTATGAATTTATAATATCATAGATCTTTATATTTGTAAACATATACAGCAAGTTTTTTTATAATTTTTATTTTCTTTAATCATATAGTAATAACTCCTTTTATGGAGAATAAAATTATTCTAGGAGGTGATAAGATGGGTCGGAGCCATTTGAACAACCCTGAAAAGTGGATTATACTTGGTATTCCTGCTTTGTTTCTCATAGTGTCATTAATGCACTCTATATATGAGTTAACAGGAAAATCCTATTTTATAGGTGCTTTCTCCCTTATAAACGAAAGTGTGTGGGAACACAGCAAGATGATAGTACTTCCAATGATCGCATGGTGGACTTTATACTATATATTCTGCAAGGATACTTATGAAATAGATAGAAATAGATGGTTTTTCCCGCTATTAATATCTTTAGTATTATCTATAATAATAATGATTGCATTTTTCTATACCTATTCAACAGCTTTAGGTAAAGAACTTCTTTGGGTTGACATTTTCGATTTGATCTTAAGTCTTTCTATAGGGCAGCTACTTGGTATGCATTTTTACAGACACGGACCTAGTATAAATATAAACATATCTCTTTTTATTATAGTAGCTATAGTTGCATTGTTTATTATTTTCACTTTTTATCCACCACATATTCCAATTTTCAAAGATACTTCTACAGGGACGTATGGAATATAAGATTTTATATAATAAAGCAAAAGCTGCTCTAAAAATTAATTTTTCAGAGCAGCTTAATTTTATTTTTTGTTAATGGGAAAATATAAGTCAATTGTTGGAGAGTAATTCTTGCATCTTCTATCGTAGTATTCCATATCTATAAATTCATCTGAAGCTTTATATTCTGACTTTGGAAGCCACTTATCACAGAAGAAACGTCTTGCGTTTGCAACATCTACATTCCACATGACAGAATTTTTATACTTAACCGTTATTCTTCCATAGAATCCTTTTGGAACAGTTACAGTATGAAATTCATCATTTCCTTCTGAACTCTCAACTCTATTTCCTATAAAGTATTTAAACTTTCCATTTTCATCTTTGGGATAAGTGATAACTGTAATCCCCCAAGGGTCACAGCCATTTTCAATACTGTTTTTCTTTTCATAAAATTCCTTTTGAGCCTCAGCTCCATCATTCATAATACTTTTTTCATCCGAAGTTATCATAATTCCAGCTGAAAGCATGTCTTCTTTTATTTCAATAACTTCAATTTCATATTTAGGTTTCCTATTAAAAAAACTCACTTTAATCCCTCTCTTTTTGTATTAGTGTGTAGTTCCACACTCAACTACTACATCATCTTTATTTTCTACTGCAGCTTCTATACAACATCTCAATGCTTCTGCTATAGTTGCTATTGGCATTGAAGGTGTAGTTACTGGACGACCTATTGCCTGATGAGTATCAAATGGTACATGAATGAAACCACCCTTTACTTTTGGATACTTTTTATCTAAAAGATATAAAAGGTTGTACATTACATCATTGCATACGTAAGTACCTGCAGAATAAGATATAGCTGCTGGTATACCATGATCATGCATATTCTTTACCATAGCCTTTACTGGTACAGTTGCAAAATAAGCATCTCTTCCATCTTCTTGAATTCTTCTTCCATCTGGAGTATTTCCTTCATTGTCTGCAAAGTTTGGACATTCAGCTAAATTGATAGCAACACGCTCTACAGTCATAGCTGCTCTTCCACCAGCTTGACCAACGCTTATAACTATATCAGGATTTTCTCTTTCCATAGCTTCTTCTATAAGCTTTGCGCCCTTATAATATACAACTGGAATTTCTATTTTAACCACCTGTGCTCCAGCTATTTCATTTGGAAGTAGTTTCACCGCCTCATAAGCTGGATTCATTGTATCTGTTCCAAATGGTTGGAATCCTGTAACTAAAATTTTCATTAAAATCTCCCCCTTATTTCTATATACTTTCTTCTATTTAAACAATAATTTTTCCTTTTTTTATGATTAAAGTATCTCCTGCATATATATTTGGTTTGTCAAATACTAAGTCAAAATGTCCTTTGGCATCATGGACTCCTCCAAGAGCTAGATTTCTTCCCATTCCTATATGGAAAGTTCCATAGGTAGATTCATCCTCTATGTAACTTCTTCCAATACATTTTGCCTTTTCGTTAAGTCCTATACCAAATTCTCCTGCCACATATATACCCTCATCATTAAAATGCTCCATATACTCTTTAAGCTTTTTACCAGCTTCTGTTTCTTCAATAGATATGAGTTTTCCATTTTTGAAAGTAAGTTTTGTAGGCTCTTTTACAGCTCCTATATAACCAAAAGAACCATCTAAAATAACAGTTCCATTAGTTTTATCTTCTTCCATAGCAAAGTAAACTTCAAAGCTTGAAGATGCAAAATCTCCTGGCTTTTCAGCAACTCCATTAAAATAAGAAACTTTTCTATTTTGCTTACGGAAAGTCATACTAGTACCATTTTCTGATACAACTTTTACATCATCAACCTTGTCTAGATATGATATAACCCTTAAAGCTCTATCCTTTGCTAGCTCTGTATCCATAGTCATAAAATCAGCTGTAAGCACTGATTTTCCATCATTTGATGATAGAGGCATAGATAGATATCTTTTGCCATGTTTTATAGCTTCCTTCACAGCATTAGTTGTTATCAGCGAATAATTTGTAGCTCCCACGATAACATCATTATTCTTGAAAAGGTCTATCATATCATCAAATAAATGTCCAAGCTGTGGACAATGTTCTGGCACTATCATAACTACTGCTAATGCTCCAAGTTTTGCGCCTTCTTCTTTAAGACACATAGCTTCCTCTACATGAGTTTCATCTGTTATTATTAAAAGTTTTTCTTCATTTTTTATCTTTAACCAATCTTTTGCAACAATTTTTGCTCCTTGTGAAATATTCATAATTCTCTCCTAAAACAATATATTTCCCCTCTACAGGATCATTTATAGTATTTATAAAAAGTTATAATTATATTACATTTTCTCTGACTTCAAAATATTTTATATAAGGATATCACATATTATATTCCATTTTCAAGTTTAATTTAACAACTAAAAATACTTAATAATTTATTTGTAGTTTATTCATATTTGAGCAGATTTAATGTCATATTTTAACCCTGTTGCTTTAGCAAAGTAAATCACTTCTCTAGTCATTAAAAGCTGCCCTAAAAATAATATACATTATCTTTAGGACAGCCCCTTTTTATACAAAAATTTATTTTAGTTTTTTATATTGTCGTTATTCCTATTTGAATGCGATCATATAACAAATTTGGAAAACTAACATGATTATAGCCATAGCTGCTTGTCTCTTTATAACACCATAATTATCTTTGATTTCTAGTATAGCAACTGGAACTATATTAAAGTTTGCTGCCATTGGTGTAAGTAAAGTTCCACAGTAACCGCAAGTCATTGCAAGGCTACCGATAAGAACAGGGTCTGCACCAAATGCAAATACAAATGGAGCTCCAACACCAACAGTTAATACTGTTATAGCTGCAAATGCATTACCCATTACCATAGTGAATAACATCATTCCTACAGCATAAACTATAATACCTACATTTACATTACCAGCTGGAACTATTCCTCCAACTATTGTAGCAACAGCATCACCAACGCCTGCCTTTGTAAATACTGCTCCAAGACATGCAAGAAGCATTGGTAGCATAGAAAGTGGTCCTACTATTCCTAAGAATCTTCTGTTGTCCTCTAAGAAAGTACTTGGCTTATTGTCACGGTTGAATGCCATAAGCATAAGCATACCTATAACAACTCCTGTAAATAGTCCAACTAAAGAACTTATCTTTGTGTATCTAGCAAATAATAGTGAGCATATTCCTCCACAGAAAGCAGGTATGAATAGCTTGTATCCTATTTTTGCGAAAGCTTTATCTGAATACTCTTTTGTAGGAGAAGGTACATTACTAGCCTTAACCTTCTTTAACATAGCTGGTATACACATTATAATTACTAAAATTCCTGTTGCCTTTGCTGGTAACCATTTACCGAAAGCAAAAGTTATTCCTACTATACCCCAGAACATGAATGTTCCAAATCCTTCTTTTTTGTTTTCTATATAAGCCTTAATACCTGCATGGAAACATACGATACCCATGATTATATAAAGACTTTCTAACAATTTTGCACTTAATGTTATGTTAGGATCCATAAAAAATGACATGTAATAGCCTCCTTTCTATTTAACACTTACCTCTTTACCGTAAGCCTTTGTATACATTCTCTTATCAACGATTATTAAGTAAACGCAACACATAACTGCTGCAAATGCTGCAACTGGAAGTTGAGCCTTAGCAATTTCCATTAGTCCAACTTCATAACCACTGTTAGCTAATGTAGATTGAATTAGAAGACCTGCACCACCACCAACGAAAAGCATTTGTCCGAAGAACCAAGCAACGTTTTCACAAGCACTACATGCACATTTTAGTCCGTCTTCATATTCCTCTGTCATTTTATGACCTTTACCTGTAACAGCTCCTACAGTCATAGGCATAAGTACTGGTCTTATAAATCCAGCAACTCCACCAAAGTTAATATTGAAAGCTGCAGTAATGAAACGGAATACAGTATAGATTGCAATAACTACTCCTGCGCTAACTCCCTTAACCTTCTTGATTAAATCAGCTGCTGCGCTCTTTAAACCATTTCTCTCCAATGTTCCAGTAAGTAACATTGTAACAATAAATATGTTCATACTTCTGTTTGCAATAAAAGTTGATCCAAAAGTTTCTAAAAATTCTCCAACGCTTAATCCACCACATAAAGCAGTTACTGCTGATGCTACTATGATGATTAAGATGGAATCAAGCTTTAAAGCAAAGCCGACAATTACGACTAGTACACCAATCAAACTTAACATAAAATCTCTCCTTTTTTAATATATCTTTAATATTCTATAAATTCCACCGACACTTAATTTTGAGAAAAGATTAAAATGTCGATATAGTGAATTATTTCACATATTAAGAGATTACCACACCTACCTAATATTGTTCAAGTTTTAAATTTTTTTACGAAAATTTTTATGAACTCATACATTTTATTCCTCATATTATGATGATTTTTTACAAAATTTCATTCATATATTTGCTATTTTCTATAATTTTGTCTAAATACATCGTTTTCACATGTAGATTTATCAACTCTAAAAAATATCACTAAATTGTTATTTGTAAATTTCAAATTTTCTTTTAATTGCATAAAAAAACTAGACTTCTACTTAACCGAAGAAATCTAGTCATCTTTCTTTCAATACTATTTATCGAATAGCCCTCCACCATTTCCGTTTCTCTTTCCCTTTGAAGCAGAGCCTATACTTTTTTGAGCCTTCTTACTATTCTTTGTGTTTTGTCCTTTTTTCTTTTTTTCTTCAATGAGCTTTTTCATCATTTCAATATTTTTATCCATATTAAACTCCTAATATATATTTTTATATTTATATCATATTAGACTTTTCTCATAACCACAATATTAAATATGATGTATGGCTCAATTAAATCTATGCCAATACTTTTTTTCTAAAAAATACGCTGACAAATCTTGTTCCACAAGAAAACAAAGCAAAACCTAATCCACTGTAGAAAAATGCTATAAACCATAGTGGTAGCACGTTTGCAGACCTTAACCATATTCCTCCGCTCATCATAACTGCCATTATTATATATGATGGTAAATCAAAGAACTGCCAAAATGGCATGTTTTTTGATGGATGATGCTTTATTCTATTTGTATGCTTTCCAACAAGCTTTGAAAAGATAAACAAATAAAATATTAAAAACACTATAAATGCCAGTATTAGAATAACAATATTATCTGTAACTATATCCATAAATATAGGCACACCTATCTTCATTACCATAAAGCCAGCAAACATCCAAACTATCCCAGCTATCAGCATTAAATAATTCTTTGGAATTGATAATTTTTTCTTCATACAATCACCTCAATTTAAAATTTCTTTTACATTTTGCATTATTTTATGGCCCATTAATGTTTGCTTTAATTTCTTTGAGATACTTGATTTTTTACTATAATCATAAACCAAATAAGTGATGCTCCAAGCATAAAGTGAAAAACTCCTGCTATGTGAGGAAGTCCTGCAAAATCTGTTCCTCTCACCTGTAGTATGCCCCTCCATGTAAATGTGGAAATAACACCTATTAAAGAAACTATATATACATATATCCATGCAGAGAATTTCTTTGCTTTTTCAAGGTTAAAGGCATTGTTTAAAATCATAACTATTAAAAAGAAGAAAAATCCCAAAACTAATGTATGGACATGCAATACGGATAAAGTTGAGTATCCAGTAAATTCATTGAACTTCGTAAATTCACGGTAAAACACTCCTAATGCTAGTCCTAAAATCAAAAACATAAATGATATATTAAATAACTTTTTATTCATACTTCCCTTGCTCCTCATCTCTTTATATATTTTATAAGTTCTTATATAATCTTTAGGTCATTTATTCTCTTTCTTTCATCTTGTATATCATCTCTTTTAAAGTATCTATATATCTTTCAATATCCTCATCACTTGAGGTTCTAAAAATATTTTTAAATGTATCATTCATCTCATGTCTTATGGAATAAGCAAACTCTCTCCCCTTATCAGTAAAAACTATAATGCTATTTCTCCTGTCACTGTTCATAGGTTTCTTTTCAACCATTCCTTTTTCCATAAGACGCTTTATAATTCCTGATACAGTTCCTTTAGATAAATTCATTTCTCTACAAAGCTCTGAATGTTGCATTCCTTTGTTGTGAGCTATAAGTTTTATCATTATAAGCTGCTGAGGTGTTATTCCAAACTTTGAAATTTGCTCTTCCATTGAGTTCATTGAAATAAGATATACTTCTTTTATTAACATAGCCAATTCATATGAACATTTTTGTTTCTCCAATTCTTACACCTCCTTTAATTAGTTTGCTCACAAACTAATAATAACTCTTTATTAATAATCTGTCAATATGATCAAGGTAATCTTCTTTAAAATTGGATAAAAAAAATCCCTTGCTCCATCTACTAAGCAAGAGATTTTTTTAAATAAACATAGGAAGAATTCCTCTCCCCCATATCTTATGGCACACGCACTTTCATTTTCTATCTGATGTTCTATTTCTTTGGCAACTTCTTTTAGACACTCATCACCTGCTTGATGCCCGTACTCATCATTGTATAACTTGAAAAAGTCTATATCTATCATAAGACATGCAACATAGTCACCACTTATCTCAGGTTTATGCAATATCTCCCTTACAACTTCCTCTAAATATCTTCTATTCCACATCTTTGTGAGTTCGTCTGTCATTGCTAAAATACTAAGCCTATGATTCGCTTCTAATATTTCTTGATACTGCCTTCTTATAAAAATTCTGTCATAGTAAGACATAACCTTGTTTCTATACAATCTAATTGAGATAAAGTTGGAAAGTATAGTTATAAATAAACTATTTACTATATTATTTAATAAATTATTTGTACCATTAGGAAAAAACACAATAGTATATTGAGAAATACAAATGCACTTGGAAATATTAACAAACTATGCTTTGGTTTTAATATAATTATAGCAGCTGCAGCTGGAATCATATAAGAAAATACACTTATACCTTCTCCTCCAAGCTGGTCAAGCATTGTAATACCAGAAGCCCATATACATATTATAATAGTGTAAATAATTCTTGCTTTCTGATGAAAGGCAGAAGCATATATTTTATGACCCCAATTGAAAATTATAAGATAGATTAAATTCGTTAAAAACAAACAAATATATAAACTAAAATAACCAGTACTTCGCATGGAAGTGAATGGTCCGCCTTTTTTTAATAAAAATATAGAGGCCATTACTGTCTGCATAATTAAAATAACACAGCATATTGCTATTTCAGCTTCATAAGAGTAATTAGCTAAATTATTCTCTATTTCTTCTTTGTATCTGATATCGACTGGAAATCCTATATATTTTTTATTGTAGAACAATTCATAAGTTCCTCCCTAAGTAATGTAAACTCTAAATTTCCTCATAATGTATATATATTATATAGAATTACAAATTAATTACATATATTTAGATAAATTGTTAATTCATGAGATTAATATGACTATATAATTTATACATCTGTCACTTCATAAGACTAAAAAAATCCTTTGTCAAAGCTCAAGTTATTTTCTTATTTCTTTTCTAGAAACAGTTCTTGGATCACATAGGTCATGTTCAACCCATATCAAATGTATACCTCTTTCCCTTGCTTGTTCCTCAAATAACCCTTGAAGTCCTGCCATAGTTTTACAGGATACATGACTATACATTATAACTATATCTGCATTGAATTCCTTGCACTGCTTCCACAATTCCTCTAGCACATTAATATGTCCACCATTGGTATGGCTTCTCATGGACATGCGCTCATAGGCCTTAGCCAAATCCACTAAAGAAGCTTCCTTATCTTCAGTATCAAAGAAGTGGTGAGAAAGCATACACTCCATATCAACTAAAACCTGAATACCCCAGCAGTTTTGCGCCCAGAAGGAAAAATTACTATAATAGTGAGCAGGACATGACCATACTATTGCACGATGACGATATTTTGTAGTACCAAGTTCACCATATTTTTTCTTATCTTCCTCATAGCTCTTCATCATAAGGTCATATACCTCTTTGTCATTTTCTAAAAATCTTGTATCTAAACTCCCTGCAATTTGAAATGCATACATACGATGCAATGCTAGTGAAGGTCCTGTAACCTGAGGATATGGAGTCTTGTTTATATCCCATTTCTTTAGCATGTATTCAGTTTCCTCATTGTATCGTTTCATAACTGTAAAGTAAGCATCCCAATCAAATTTCTCTCCAGTTTGCTCCTCAATAAACTTTATAGCTCCTTGAATATCCTTAACAGCATATCTTTGAACTTCCTCCTCATTAAAACGAACGGGAGGTGATAGTGGGTAGGTAGGCAGATTAAAAAATCTATCTTGATAAGTTGAAGACATACAGCTGCCATCACAAGGCATGCTACTAGATATAAAACATGACCCAATTCGTGGATAATCTCCGACAACAGCACATCCAGCTTCTGCTGCTGGAAGAGGACATACATCAGCTGGCAAGCCATAATTTTCTACAGCATCTATATATGGCATTGAACTTTGTTGATCCATTTCTGATGGTAAAAATATAGGGATCATCTGAACTGGTAATCCTTTTAGATTTGGAAAACCAGCCATTATTTGAATAGGCATCATCTCATCGAATAGCACCACTTTTTTACTAAGTTCCTTTGCTTTTTTGCTATTGCCATTTAAATTTGCATCACCCTTTAATATGGTCTTTGTCATGTCTATTGCATGAGAGGTCATCACAAAAAACTGTTTGTGACAGATTCTCAGTTCTGTTCCACGTAATCCTAGGGTATGTCTATCAATAAATGCCGGCGTAGTTAGATATGAGCCCATCCATCTATATTTAAATACAGCCTTCGTAAGTTGTGTTGGGCATGCCATAGATAGCTTAATTAAGGAGCCCCAGCATTTAAGCCATCGTCCAAAGTCATACATGGTATCTTTAAAACCTCTCCACTCACGATGCTTCAAAACCATTTTCCCAGTATATAGCTTACCTAAATCCTTACTCATTTGCTAAAGCCTCCTTTTTTCTATCTCTTTGAATCTTTTTAATCTCAAGGCTTTCTACAAATGCCTGTACTCTAGTTCTAAGCTGTCCCGATGTTCTTGACATATATGGCCTGTCTATAGAAAGTGTAGGAATTCCTCTCTCCTCCGTCATTATATGGCTAGTCAAAGCACGTTCGTAGCCCCAGTAATCACAAAATTTAATCTGCTCATAGATAATGCCGTCTGCATGATAATCCTTGTAAAGATTTTCTGCAAAATCACGTCTTTGGTTTATCTTTTCATGACTTACATAACGTGGGCAAAGGCTTTGTTCTAAGTACTGCCTGCATATAGAGTCTAGTACTCTTTCTCCTGGCTTTAAAATTATCTCTTGTCTTCCTGGGAAAGAGCCAAAACAAAAACGATCTGCTACAATAAGAGCTCCTGATTCTTCAATTAATTTAGTGAGCTCAGGATCATCTATTTCACTACCAACTACAACCACCTTAGCTCTAAAATTCTTTTTATCATCAGGCTCTCTTGTCTTTAATTCATCCAAGGTTTCTCTTAATTTGTCTACTATAAGATATTTAGGGCAAACGTATGAAACTAAGTTCAAGATGTGGAATTCATAGCCTGTTATCCTTGGATTATCTTCTTTTCTAAACTCTCCTATTTCCGTTATTATTCTGCATACTTCATTGTGAATCTCCACAGCTTTTCTCATGGAAGTTTCAGAAATATCTACCCCTAAGTTTTCTCTTAACTTATTCAAAACCTTAAGCTGAATCTGCTGTACATAATGCTCTACAGCATCATCATTCACCTTATAAGGAACATCTACGTGAGAAACAAAAAAGCCTTTTTTATCAACCAGGTTTAAAAGCTCAATGTTCTCCATGGTTCGATTCATCATGGCACAGGCATCAACTCCCGCAATAGCATCTAAAAAGTTATAGCCTCCCTCTATAGTTCTTTCTAATAATGCTCTGCAGAACTCACAGGTATAATTAGACATGTAGTAAGTTGCTATTTCCATAGATCCTGTTTTTGGCGCACGCATACGCAGAGAAAAACAATTATCTAAATTAAGAAGTACTTCTGGCATATGGAAACATGTATATCCAATGGCAAGCTTCCCTTCCTTCTTTGCTTCTCTAATAAGTTCATTATTTGCTTCATCAAGTAGGTTTTCAAAGTAGTACAACTGCTTTAAATCCTTCATAGCTTCTCCTTTACACTATATTTATCTTTTTTAGAGCTTCTGTAGCTCCAATAATTACATTAGAGTCCTCTGGGAGATTGAATATGCTTTTACCTTGAATGTCAAATGACGCTAAGTTTTTATCATCACAGATGTAAGATAAAATAGGAATGTCTCCAGTATTTATATAATCACAAAGTGTCATATCATTAATCCTATTAACTATTGCACCTACCTCATCATACATAACTAAAGTATCTGCAACCTTCTTTATGGTTTGGATTACTTGAGTTCCTTTTTTGCTTGGGTCTGTTATCAAAATCAAATGACTTACTTTCTCCATAACACGACGATTGATCTGCTCAATACCAGCCTCTCCATCTATGACAACATAATCAAATTCATTAGATAAAAGGCTGATTACCTCTTTCAAATAAGAATTAACTTTGCAGTAACACCCTGCTGATTCAGGACGTCCAACGGCTATAAATGCAAATCCATCCTTTTCTACCATGGTATCAAAAATACGGTATCTTGATTCGCTCAACAGTTCAATGGCATCCCTTGTGTTGCCGTCTTCAACATTTTCTATGATAGCCTTACGTATATCATCAATGGTACTTTCCACTTCTATTCCTAATGCAGTTGAAAGTCCTACTGCAGGGTCTGCATCTATTGCTAATATCCTTGCACCAGGATAAGATGAAACTAGAACCTTCACAATAGCTGCTGAAATTGATGTCTTTCCAACACCACCTTTTCCTGCTACTGCAATTATCTTTGCTTTACTTCCCATGTTTATCCTCCTCCAACTCTATTTATTTCTATATTATCTGATTAAATTCGTGATGCCAGATTGTAAGCTGCCCTTGATGCTTCCAAAACACGTCCTGCCTTTGCACTATCTCCAATATTATAAATTTCAGGTGCCACGTGTAGTTTTTGAGCTTCAAAGAACATGATTTCCTTCGCTCTTCCTCCCATAGCTAAAACCACTAAATCCGCATCTAGTACCATATCCTTAGTTTCAGCTCCTATCTTTTTTGCTAAAGGATTTGGAATATTTGTAGGCAAAATTGGCTGCCATGTGTTATATGGATTTGGCACTCCATCTGAGATATTTTTATTTATATTAACTTTATTATTGTCAAAGGAAGTTACCTTTGCACAGTTTATAAGCTCAACATTAGCTTTGTTTAAATAATGGATAAGGTGTCCACGATTTGCAGTACATACTCCTTGCATAAAATAAGGAAGCATTTCAACTACTTTTACATCTTTGTTATACTCATATTTGAGCCAATATGCAGTTTCACATCCAACTACCCCACCGCCTACAATGACGATTTTATTAGCTTCTCCCATAAGCGATGGTTCAGCTAATAAGTCCGTTGCCTGTACTACTTTCACCTTTTCAATACCTGGTATCCTTGGTGTCACATTGCTAATCCCATAGGCAAATACAACAGATTCATAATTCTTTTCCTTTAAAAACTCAGGAGTTGCTTCAGTATTCAAGCTGAGTTTGAAATTTGGCATAGTTTCTGCATCTTTAACCTGATTTCTAAGATAATTAAGATAGTTTTCAAAATCATACTTAATCTTTGGAACACTTCCGCAGATTATCTTCCCCCCCAACTTGTCACTCTTTTCCATAAGCTCAACATTGTGTCCACGTTTTGCTGCATTTATTGCAAAGATTATACCAGCAGGTCCTGCACCAACTACACCTATATTTTTTACCTTTTCTGCCATTGGTAAGATAGCTGGTAGAACATCTTCAAAGCCCGTTCTTGGATTTACTGCACATTGTGGGTGCCCCCCCTCAACAAACTCATTTATACAGCCCTCTCGACAGCCGATGCATGGACAAATTTTCTCTACCTCTCCAGCATAAACCTTATTACACCACTCTGGATCAGAAAGCAGTGGACGAGCAAGCATAACCATATCGCAATTACCATCTCTAATAGCCTTTTCTGCTAAATCAGGATAACCAAGTTTTCCCACTGCAACGATTGGAACTTCCACTCCAGCATTAGATAGTATACCTTTCTTTTTAAAATGTTCCTTAGCTGCTTTTGATATATCTAAGAAACACCCTGCTGGCATACCTGCTGGTGGATGTGGAAGCCACCAATTATCATAACACCCTAAATCAACATCAAAGATGTCCACCCCTGCCTTAACTAAATTCTCCATGTAATTCAAGGTATCTTCAATGGTACGTCCATTCTTAAACTTTTTAAGCTGTTTAACATTCATCCCCTCTTCACCGTAGGTCTCATTTAAAGCAAGAGACAAATCTATACGATACATGATGGGATAATCCGCTCCAACTCTACTTCGTATTTCACTAACTATATCGATACCAAAAGCTTGCCAATTAGAATATCTTCCCGTTGAACGCCGATTGAAGGCTGGATTAGTCAGTTGTTCAAGCAAATATCCCTCATGGCCATGAAGGTAAACGCCATCAATGCCACATTCCTTAGCATCTGCAGAAGCTTGACCTGCATTCTTAATTATTTTCTTAAGTCTTCTCCCGCTAAGAGGAAAACAAGGAAGCTCTGAAATATAAAAATTAGGATTCAATGAGGCAGACACAGGAAATTTCTTTTCAACAATGACACATTGAGGATTTCCAACTCTTCCAAGGCCAGGTGTAAGCTGAATAAATATTTTGCTACCAAAAGCATGACACCCTTGTGCTAAATCTCTCCATCCAACAAAATTGGTACGAGTTCCATCTATACGTGGAAAATAAGAAAGGTTTTTAGGTTCTGTAACAGTATGGTCAATACCGTGACTTATTGGGATAAGCCCTGTAGTTAATAGTCCAACACCTCCCTTTGCACGAGCAAAGAAATATTGCAGCATCTTATGATTTGGCCGCCCTGTTTCTTCACACATATCCAAATTTCCCATAGGTCCCATGACAACTCTGTTTTTAATTGTTATGCTATTAACTCTGATAGGTGAAAAAATAGCATCATAAGGATAAAGCTCTTTGGTCATTCGAGCTGTTCCACCTGCCCTATTCTCACATTCCCCCTGTACCCAATTTCCATAACCATCAACTAGTTCTTGAACTTTAGGATCAATCTTCATATTTACCTCCCCACTTATACTCTTACCCTCATTCATCATGAAAGTATTAATAAAATTATTTTTAATATTTATAATGGATAATAAAATTATGATAAGCTTCCTAAGAAAAGATTTGCATATATAAATTAGACTATATAGAGTATTTTTATATAATGTATTACTGACTTTTTAAGAATATTACAGTTGTAATAGAATACGTTTTCATTTTCTAATAAATGATAAATTTCTAGATTTTAAAATATATTATACTAATATAATATACCATTTTATGTAAATTAACAACTGTTATTTAGGTCTTTTTCTTCATATATCTGTGCCAAAGCATAAGAACGGCATAAAGATTCTTTAATCTTCATACCGCTCTTATATTCAATGCTGTTTCCACTTTGTGAGTGACATAATCCCTCAAAAAACAAAGACTGTACCAAAAATAAAAAATCCAATTTCATAATTAGAATAAGTTCCTGCGATTTCAGATATTCCCTTCACTAAACTTCCAGCTGTCAAAGTTGCAACTCCAGCATTCATAGTATTAATAGAAATTCTATTTGGTACTGTGTCTAATAGAAGTAATAGTACATACCAAGCTCCTCCAATTAATGACCAAAGGAAAAGAAATGTAATGATACCCCTTCATTTTTATCTACAAAAATTTTACCTTCATTCACGAGTCTTGCCCCAAAGGAAAATATCTGAAGCGCTCCTTCTTTCTCTAAATCTTCAGCCTTTACACTGCTCTCATTAAAAATTTTGAAAGTTCCATCTGCCATAACTGCTAAATCTTCATTTAAAAAAGTGTAGCTTAAATATCACATTTATATCTCATATTTAAACTGCACTTCTCTTATTTTAATTTATATTTCCTAGGTAATGTATCTTTACTCTTTGTCACTAAAAATTCTATTCCTTAAAAGGCACCTTCTCTTCTTCTTTTAAATCTAATCCAAGGGTTCCTCCTGGATTCATATTGTAATCTGGGTCAAAATAATCTTTAAGGACTTTAAATACACCATATTCTTTTCTTCCTAACTGCCCTTCAAGCCATGGGGCAAACATCTTTCCAATACCATGGTGATGACTTAAAGCTGCTCCTGATTTCTGGATTGCATCTAATATGGTTGCGTGATAACGCTTAAATTCATCCGCATCGCTCATCTTTGTTATAAATATAAAATATAAATTTGCTCCTTGTGGATAGCAGTGAGACATATGGGTTGTAACTATAGTATTAGGAAGTCTATGACATACTTCTCTAACTTCCTTGTGTACTTTTGCCATATTAGACCAGTTTACAGTACACTCTAAAGTATCTGTAATTACACCAAAATCCATAAGTGTATCTCTAAGATATGGATCATTAAATCTTCCCTTTTCCCAACTCTTTGTGACAAAAGAAGTTAGGTTCATACCACCAAACTGTTTTGCAATTCTTCTTATATTTTTTGCTACATTTTTAGAATATCCCTTTTCACCATCTGTGAATCCTAAAAATAGGCATCTCTCCATATCCTTATATCCACGAAGATCAAAAATTCTCTGAAGTGGTGTTTCATCTACATTATAAAGACGAAGCATAAGATTCGTCTCCTCTGGGTCAGAAAGACGGAATACAGAAGAGAATCCAGCTTCACACTGCATCATCTCTCTCGCTGCTGCCATGGCAGTTTCCCAATTTTTAAAGATGTAAGAAAAACGTATTCTATTTTCTGGCATGTATCTAAATACTTTAAGAGTGACTTCTGTTAATACACCAAAGGTTCCCTCGCTACCCATCATAATTTGATTAAGATTTGGTCCTGTGGCTTCTCTTGGATAAGGACTGGTAGTTATAGTTCCTATAGGAGTTGCATATTTTTGACCCATAACAATATCGGTTATGCATCCATAATAAGTACTATTTTGTCCTGCGCCTCTTGTTACAACCCAGCCACCGACACTGCTGTACTCAAAAGATTGTGGAAAATGTCCACAGGTATACGCTCTTTTAGCTCCAAATAATTTTTGTGCATCATTCAAAACCTGCTCTAGCTTAGGACCTGACATTCCTGATTGTACTGTAATTGTTTGGTCTATTTCATTGAAGGAAATAACCTTATCGTATCGCTTTCTCATATCAAGAGAAATTCCTCCCTTAATAGGTTCAACTCCTCTAGTAACGCTACTACCTCCACCATATACATATAAAGGTATATTATGTTCTGTACAATATGCCACAATCTTTTCAACCTGCTCTGTAGTGTCAGGATATACAACCACATCTGGAACACAGTCTACTCTTTTATCACGAAGTCGAAGTGCATCATATCCAGTCTTTCCATAAGCTACTGCAAGTCTTGGATAGTCCTCTGTTGTAACAAATTCCTTGCCCACAACTTCTTCCATATAACGGATATGACTTTCATCAAGGTTACATGGCATGTCCAGTTTTACTTCATCCATGCCTATATCTCCAGTGTAATGATTAAAGTCCTCATCTGTCATTTTAAACTTTTCTTTCATCAACTTATATAAAGATTCCTTTGGATACTTTACGAATTCTGGATCTCCCCATCTAAATATGGAACGATAACTCTTCTCTGGTGCTGCCTCCTTTACCCATTTAGGCTCAAATCCTGTATATGGTTTACTCATTCATATTTCCCCCTTACTTTTGCACTGTCTGCTGCGTGCTTATAACTTTTATATTTTGATTTGTATTTTTCTTTTCTTTAAAGTTGTCGTCATGCTTTGAAAGAATCTTAATCTTTTTGTACAGCGGTAAAAGATGTGAATATATTTTTCTATAAATTTGTCTATATATAGCTTCATACTGCTTATGAGCTTCAACATTAGGTTCAAAAATATCTTTAACATGAACCATGGCTTCCATGGCTTCTTCATAATTTTTGAACTCTTTCATAGCAACAAATCCAGCTATTGAGGCTCCAAGCCCACAAGCCTCATGAGTTTGAATTCTTTTTACTGGAAGCCCAAACATATCTGCTGTTATCTGACAGATTTCATCGCTCTTAGAGCCACCGCCTGCCACATATAGTTCAGTTATCTTCTGGGAGGATCTTCTCTCCATGCTGTACATTCCATCCATCAGCGCAAAGCCTATGCCCTCTATAATGGCTCTATAAAGGTGAATTCTTGTATGAACATCAGAAAATCCAATAACGGCTCCTTTTGCATTTGGCTTTATAACTCCTGGTGTCCAAAATGGCTGTAGTATAAGTCCATCACATCCTGGTTCAATTTCTCTAAGTCTCTCATTTAAAAGTTCTTCAGCTGAGCATCCCCTAATGTCAGCCTCTACACATTCCTTAGCTGCAAATTCCTTCTTAAACCATGAAATGAGCCAATACCCACGGTATATTTGAATTTCAGGATTGAAAATTCCCTTAGGAACTCCAGGATACGCAGGTAAAAACTTTTCAGGTTCAAAATAACGTCTTGTGGCAAATTGGATTGTAGCTGTAGTTCCAAAAGATAAGGCAGCTTGATTTTCATGAATGACTGAAAGTCCAAGAGTCTCACACCCTTTATCAGAGCCAGTAGAAATCAGTGGTAATCCCTCTGGTATTCCTGACAATTCTGAAGTTTCCTTTGTGATATATCCAATGACATCTTCAGTACATACTAAGTCACACATCATATTTTCAGGTATATCGCACATACAGCGCTTAAGGTTGTTTTTTGACTGCCATGTGCCATTTTTATAATCAAAAGGAATATGTCCTATCATATTTGCAGGACAATCCTTAAGTTCACCTGTCAAAAGATAATTTAAATAGGTTGGCAGCATTACAAACTTCTCTGTCTTATCCCAGATATCTTTTTCATTTTCTATTATCCAATTTGCTTTTGTGACTTGATACTGCCTTTTCAAGGCTGTGTCCATTCCCACTATTTTAAGTGCAATTTTCACCCACCATTTAAATGGCTTTATAGTCTTTGTCTCTCTGCTGTCAAGCCATAGGATTACATCAGTTAGTGGTTTATAATCTTTGTCAAGACATATAGATGAATCCCTAATAGTGGTAAGTGTAACTGCTATAACATCGTCATATCCATTTTGACTTTTCTCTTTCAATTCTTTTCCGATATCACATAAGGTTTTATAGTAAAATTCTGGTTTCTGCTCCGCCCAGCCTGGCTGTCTTGAGAAATACGGCTGTGCATACTTATGTTGAACCATCTCTACAATGTTACCAGATTTATCAACTAACATTCCTCGCATGCTCTGGGTTCCAAGATCAAAGGTTAATATTAACGGCTCCATCACATACCTCCATCATTTCATTTATATATTTTATGAAATAATTTTATTAAATAACTGCTAATTATTAATTTCTTCCAAAAGGCTGCTAGTAGCTATAACATCAACATTAAGCCCTAATACATTCTGTATAATAATGTCCCCCCGCAATACCCTTTCTTCTATAAGCACCTTGTTAATCTCTTTCATAACATCAAATATCTTATCTTTTGGTATATCCCCACTTACTCTCACTGGCAAAACAGGGGCATTCTTAAAAATCGTTTTCACTGTAGAGCAAATAGTTCTCATAGGGTGAGTAATTTCTGCTTCTGCAAATGCTATTCCCCTCTTGCACTTATTACCACTTACCACCATACCCTTTTCCGTAAAATCTATTTTAAGCTGACATCCATTAGGACATACAATGCATGTTAGTTCCTTCATCACTGCACCTCCACTTCTATTTTTGAATCTGGCTTAATTCCAAAACTACTGAAATTCAATACCAATCTCTCCATTTCAGGTGGTTTTAAATTAGAATACTTTTTCTCAAACACCGTATTTCCATCAATTTTTATAGAGAATACAGCTTGATTCATGACATCTCTAGTTCTAAAATATAATATCAACTCTTTCTCACTACATACATGTACCTTTTGTGGTACCATATATAAAAAATTAGGACTTATATTTAGGCTAGCAGTCTCCTTTTTCTCCTTCTCATAGTGTGCCGCTGATCTTCCAGCAATTTCTCCACTTTCTGATACATAATCCACAAGATCATTTACATGAAGTGCATTGCCACAGGAAAAAATCCCAGGAACACTTGTCATAAATCTCTCATCACATATAGGTCCCTTAGTCTTTAAATCTAGTACAACCCCTAGATTTTCTGCTAGTTCATTTTCTGGAATTAGGCCTACAGATAGAATTAAAGCATCACACTCTATAATCTCTTCTGTTCCAGCAATAGGTTTCATATTTTCATCAACTTTTGAAATTTCTACAGCCTCCAATCTGTCTTGTCCAAAGATTCTCGTTACAGTTTTTGATAAATAAAGTGGAATATCAAAATCAGTAAGACACTGCATAATATTTCGTGTAAGTCCTGATGGAGATGATTTAGCTTCATATACTCCGCACACCTTCGCCCCCTCTAATGTAAGTCTTCTTGCCATGATAAGTCCTATATCTCCGCTACCTAAAATAACACATTTTCTCGTAGGCATCTCTCCTAAAATATTTGTGAAATACTGAGCAGTTCCAGCTGTAAATACTCCTGAGGGTCTTGTACCATGAATCGATACTTGTTTTGAAGTTCTTTCTCTGCATCCAGTTGAAAGGACAATAGCCTTAGTTTCATAAGAGGTTACTCCCTCTTTATTTACTACAGTGACTTCAAATCCATTATCTAATTTTTTTATATCAGTTACAAAAGTTAAAACCTCATAGTCAATTTTTAAGGAATGAAACTCTTCTATGAACCTTTCTGCATATTCAGGCCCAGATAGTTTCTCCCCAAATCTCACTAATCCAAAGCCATCATGGATGCATTGTTTTAATATACCGCCTAATCTTCCTTCTCTCTCAATTAGGAGAACATTAGAATTTTCTTTCTTAGCAGAGATAGCAGCTGCCAGTCCTGCAGGCCCTCCTCCAATTACTATGACATCATACTTTTTCAAAATGAACACCTGCCTTTGTATCACCAAATATAATCGCTGAATCCTCATTTGATTTTTTTACATCTTCCATAGGAATATGGTCATGTTCACTTATTATCTTTGTAACTAGTGGCATACAGAAGCCTCCTTGACATCTTCCCATTCCAGGCCTTACCCTCTTTTTAATCCCATCCACAGTATGAACAGGTATAGGTGATTCTAATGCATCTATGATTTCTCCCTTGCTGACCTCTTCACATCTACATATGATTACACCATAGTCAGGATTTTTACTAATCATTTTTGAACGTTCCTCTTTGCTCATTTCCCTTAATACAGGTATTCCATTTCTACAAGGATTAAAGTCTTCGTTCTTTCTAACATCACGAATTTTTTTCAACTCCTCAATGGCCATCTTTGAAACATCCTCAGCTACTGCTGGAGCTGTTGTAAGTCCTGGGGATTGAATTCCTGCACAGTGAATCATATTCTTTGTCTTTCTTCCTTTTTCAATAACAAAATCCTCTTCAAAGGTTGCTGCCCGTACACCCGTAAAATAAGTGATTATATCACGCTCTGATAAGCCTTTTGAAGTTTGCTTTTGCTTTTTAAAAACTTCTTCAATACTTTTAGCTTCCGTCGCAAAATTTTCTTTTTCATAGGTTTCAACAGCATTAGGACCTACTAGCAAATTGTCGTGAACTGTCCGTAAAATCCCTCCACCTTTTGTATGTTTTTTATTTCGACCTAAGGTTTTAATAGAGGCTATGGTCCTTACAAGGTGAGCAGATTTCTTGTCTAATATAGAGTTTGTCCCACATCTCGGATGGATAGAGTAGAATCGATCCTTCGCCATAGAAGCTATGTCTTCTGCAAAAGTTCCCGCTGCGTTAATAACCAGCTTTGGAAATATATCTCCCTTGTTTGTATGAACGCAGGTTATCTCTCCTTCTTCAACTTCCATTCCTAATACAGCTGTATTCAAAGATACTTTAGCCCCATTTGTCACAGCATTTTCTCCATAAGCTATAGTAAGTCCATAAGGACATACACAACCAGCACTTGGATTGTACAAAGCGAAAGAAAATTCCTCATTGAGTTCCGGTTCATCATCCCTCAATTTCTTTTTTCCAATAACCTTTGTATCCTTCACTCCACAGATATGCTTCCTCTCCATTGCATAAAGCCATATAAGAGGATATAGATAGGATTGTTTAAAACCAACATACTGTCCACATCTTTTGAATGGTACAGAAAGTTCACTACATACTTTACTAAACATCTCATTTCCCTTAAGCACATAGTGTTGCTTCAAACTTCCTTTTCCTAGGTCAACTCCTGGGTGAACCTCACCATCATTCCTTCCTGATGCCTGCATAGCTAAGTCTGACTCTTTTTCAACTAGAAGCACTTTAAGCTTCCATCTCGTAAGCTCTCTTGCAATACTTGCCCCTGAAATTCCACCTCCGATTATTAATACATCTGGAACTTCTCCTTCTAACTCTGAGCTTTTTATTTTGGGTACTCTCATCTTCGGTATATTAGCTCCTGTAAACTCAATATCATTAACCACATGCATATGACTCTTTTTCACTACGCACAAAGAACAGGCATGAACGACATCTTCCCAGGATTCTAATGTACCCTTTACTTTGATGCATTCATCTTCAATCTTTACTCTAAGTTTTCCTTCATACTCCCGGTCCAGCTTTTTCTGAATTTTTCTTTCAAGATTTTCTATATTCATAATTACCCCCATTACTACATAGTAGCAGGCAGCTGTGTCAAATCCTTTTCCGCTTCAAAATTTGCTGTCTTTTATAATTCTAGGTTAAGTCGGTCACGCGTCCGACTATCTATCTTAAATTTAACTCTTTTTCTATAATATGTCAACATTCATTTTGTATATGTATTCTTCATTTTTTCACTGCCTAGACAAACATCTTTCTCTGACATATACTGTAATTATTAGAATTACATCAATGTATTTTTATTTTAAATTTATTTATAGAAAGGACTCATCATAATGGCAGCTCCAAGAAAAGATAACGTGCAAGAACTTATTATAGATGCCACTGAAAAGCTATTAGAAACTCAGAAACTATCTGATATACCCTTTTCTCAGATAGCCAAATGTGCTGGAATTTCAAAGGGCACTTTATATTATCATTACAAAAGCAAGAATGATATACTATTTGATATCATGGACAAGTATCTATCTAAACAGTTCCATGACTTGATTGCATGGACCGAGAATCCAGATAAGGATACCTCTCTTCACCGTCTTGTAAAATATGTACTAGAGCGTGATATTTCCAATGCCAATATGCGTCTACACTTTTTCTATGATGCTATGCTGGGAAATGAAGAAGTCCGAATTAAACTTTTAAAGCGTTATGAAGATTTCGCAAAGATTATTGCAGAAAAGATAGAGGAGCGAACTTCCATAATATCAGCTGACTATCTTGCTTGGCTTATCCTTCTTTTATCTGATGGGTTATTTATACACAAAACCTTAAACAATGAAAATCTAGATGTGACAAAATTTATAATCCAGAGCGAAGAACTTATAGGAATCCTAAGCAATAGCTCCTCAGATTCTAAGCTGAAATAATAAAAGGCCAGCTTAAGTTTTGAATTGCTACCTGTATACTTTATAAAGGTAGTATATCCTTATAAGCTAGCCTTTGTTTCTTAATATTTTGAATTTCTCTTTTAGATATAAGAAACTTTCTTTTTATATTTATTACATATAGCTTTTACTCTTTTTCTTATGATTACTATAAGAAAAAGTATAATTAAAATTAATAACACAAATATTCCAGCAATCATAATAGCATATCTATTAGGATTCCTTAAAAGGCTCCCAATGCTTCTGCTATCCTCTACAACTTTTCTATTCTGTGAAGTGCTGTAATCTTGGGAAACATCTGCTACCACTCTATAAAGCTTTTCATCATCAATCTCTAATAAGGTTTTCAATTCTTTACCTGTTAAATAAGCATCTATCAATGGATATCCCGGTACATTATCTGCCCCTATCCCAAGAGAAAAGGAAATTTACCATTTTCCCCAGCGGAAACAATATAAGTATCCCCATGATGAATAGGTTCTTCTAACTGAGAATGAGTATGTCCACTTATTATTAGGTCTATATCAGACACATTTTTTGCTAGAATTTCATCCTCAGATTTACTTTCATCTGACCATGTTCCACTATGAGATATACAGATAATCATATCCACATCTTCCTTGGACTTAATTTTATCTACCGTATCCTTTGCAGCTTTCACAGGGTCCTTAAACTCTAAGGCACAAGTTGGAGCACAAGCCAAAACATCCTTTCCAAATACTCCAAAGACAGCTGTCTTCACATCACCTTTTTTCACAACCACATAGTCCTTTACTCCATAATAGTCAAAAGCATCTTTAATCTGCTGTGTTTCCTTCGTGATACCTTTTTTATTCATTGATTCCCAATCCACATTGCATAAAACCATGGATGGTAATCTATCTCCAGAATTAACTGCTGTCTTAAACATGGATGCAAGTCCAGCTGAACGATAATCATATTCATGATTTCCTAAAGTTGTGACATCACATCCAAGGTCCCCTAACATCCTTAGCTCTGCAGCTTCTTCCTCATAAACCGTTTGAATTAAAGTTCCCATAGAGAAATCTCCAGCATCTAATATCAGTCCATTTGGATTTTCGCTGTTTTTTTCATTTATCAATGTTTTCATTCTAGAAAATCCACCAACATCAGTTTCCATAACCTCTTCATATATAACTCCCCCCTTCTTCTTCTCTTATCTATGATTCATTTTTATTCCATATATTTACTAATTACATTTTACTTTAAAATTTTTAATAAGTATAGAACTTATGTAGATATAGTAATTTTTATTAAATAGACTATAGGTTTAGAGGTTTCTCTATATATTAACCATAAAATAAAGTCATAGAAAACCACTGATTCTATGACTTTAAAATTATTCTTAATATTTTTATGTTATTAATAAATTTGTTCTTCTATTCGTCAAATATGGATACTATCTCCCCGTCAAGAATTCTGTTCATATTTTTAACAGCACAGAAATTACCACACATACTGCATGTATCCTCTTTTTCAGGCTGTGAAGAAGCTCTATATCTTCTTGCCTTCTCAGGGTCTATAGAAAGCTCAAACATACGCTGCCAATCAAGTTTCTTTCTTGCAAGGCTCATTTCATTATCCCAATCCATAGCATTAGGAACACCCTTAGCAATATCTGCAGCATGAGCCGCAATTTTTGTAGCAATAATTCCTTCTTTAACATCATCTATATCTGGTAGACGCAAATGTTCTGCTGGTGTCACATAACATAAGAAAGACGCTCCGTTTGCAGCAGCAATGGCTCCTCCAATTGCTGAAGTTATGTGGTCATATCCTGGAGCTACATCAGTAACTATAGGTCCTAATACATAGAACGGTGCAGAATTACATAATGTCTTTTGTATTTCCATATTAGCAGCAATTTGATTCATAGGCATATGTCCAGGTCCTTCTATCATTACCTGTACATCTTTTTCCCATGCACGTCTTGTTAGCTCTCCTAAGGTGATAAGCTCTTCGATTTGTGAAGCATCTGTAGCATCCTTAAGACAACCTGGACGGCAAGCGTCACCAAGACTTAATGTGACGTCGTATTCTCTACAGATATCTAAAATTTCATCAAAATGCTCATAGAAAGGATTCTCCTCTCCAGTCATCTCCATCCATGCAAAAATGATGGAACCTCCTCTTGAAACGATGTTTGTAAGACGTTTATTTCTCTTAAATTTATGAGCGGTCTCCTTATTGATTCCACAATGAATAGTCATGAAATCAACTCCATCCTCAGCATGGATTCGTACAATGTCAATCCATTCTTGAGAAGTTATTTTAATAAGAGGTTTATGGTAGTAAACTACTGCATCATATATAGGAACTGTCCCAATCATAGCTGTACAATTCTCAGTAAGGTGTCTTCTAAACTTTCTAGTATCTCCATAGGAACTTAAATCCATAATTGCTTCTGCTCCCATATCAACAGCACTTTGAACTTTAGCAAATTCCATATCTAGATCAATCATATCTCTTGAAGTTCCAAGATTTACATTGATTTTTGTTTTTAACATAGACCCAAGACCATTAGGAGAAATTGCCTTGTGGTTCTTGTTACATGGAATAATTATCTTCCCTTCTGACATAAGCTTAATAAGCTTGTCCATAGAAATATTCTCTTTTTCAGAAACTACCTTCATCTCATTGGTAATGATACCATTACGAGCAGCTTCCATTTGTGTTGAATAGTTCATTAGCTTTACCTTCTTTCTTTTCAGGGCAAGAGAAAACGGAGAATACCAATCTAGGTATTCTCCGTATAATAAGCAAGTGCCTTCTCTTCCTACGGTGGCATTACCCACATCAGGTTTAAGGGTCGAAGTTTGATTACTTCCTCTCAGCCTGCTGTACAAGCTCCCCTGAAATATATTTTTCTAAATATTATCATAATCATTTGGTTTTGTCAAATTTTCAATCTAATCATTGCTTAATCTTAATCAAAACTATTTTGTAACTTTATATCTAAATCTTCCTCTTCATAAATACTTATACAATTCTTATTGCTATTTTTGCTTTTATACATAGCCGTATCAGCCTTATGTACTAGCGTACTTACTCCTTGAGATGAAATCCACTTCGTTATACCAATACTAAGCGTAACAGCCACATTTCCACTTATATTTTCAGTACTGTATAAAAATTCTTTTTGAATGTTTTTCAATATTTCAATAGAGGATTCCAGGGTTTTACCCTTAAAAATGATGCAAAATTCATCACCACCAAAGCGAAATGATTTCACATTGCCATGGTTCTTAAGTAGTATTCTCCCTAGTTCTTTAAGAATGTTGTCCCCATTTTCATGACCATAGGTATCATTTACTTTTTTAAAATTATCTATATCAATCATTGCAAAGTAATAATCCGACTTATGGTCTAAAATCATATTATCGAACTCCTCACGCAATGCTGTTCTTGTATACACTCCAGTAAGTTCATCAATGAGGATCTTTTTTTGCAGTCTCTGCTGCTCATTCTGAAACATCATAACAATTCCATAAAGTACATATCCACAATAGATAACCATGGCCATGCCTAGAAAAATCATAAATGGCATTTTCATCTGTAAAAACACAAGTACCTCTGAAGAAAGAGGAAGAAGTGTTAAAACATACTTAAGATAATCTAAAAAATATCCAAATAAAAGTATTATGACTCCAGTGCCAAAATGTTTTAATTCAGCTTTTCTTAAGTTAGGTGTAATCTCTCTAATTACATTTAAGAAATTTATCACTGCCAGTACCATTAGTATAGGCCTGAAATAGTTTATGGAGCACACTGCCATGATGTGTAACATACATCCTATTATATATAAGCCACATTGTAGAAATAGTACTTTTCTCTTCCACCCTTTTAGCTGAAATTTAAATATATCTTGAAGTATTAAAAAAGATGTAAGGGTCATAAAAGAATCTAGGACATAGAATTTCAGCTCATTTATGGCGGAATATAGTGGACTATAATCAAACATCTCCCATAATAAAAGGCTATCAGTACTATAAAATGTCACCCAACCTATAGTGAGTACAATAAGCTTTACTAATATGGATATCGGTTGCTTCTTTAAATACCTTATAATCGACATAATAATTAGAACCAATACAATTACCATACAAAGTCCAATTACAAATATATTTGAAGCCATATCCACTAAAGAATTTAAAATAAAGTCACTATGCTGTCCAATTTCAACTATACGTATAAGACTTAATTCATAAATAAAGGCATGCCCTGACTTTAATACAATCTTTAGCTCCTTTCCAAAATCTTCTGGATTCAAATTCACTATTATCAAATGAGTAGCGTTGTAATATGGATAAAGAAAGCTATTTATATCAGAATTACCATAACTTTTACGTAGTCGCCCATCTATGTAGATATCAGCCTGCTGAAACAGCACTTTAAATCTTAAAACCCCTCCAACAATGGGCTTCTCTGGCAGATAATTTGTAAGGGTTATCTCATTAGTTCCTAAAGTCAGTGGAAGCTTGTTGGGTAGCTGTACAAAAATAGGTTCGTCTGAAAGATTAGTTGTATATTTCCAGTTATCAGATAGTTTAGAAATGGTATTTTCTCTTTTCTTATGTAAGTTTGGATTAGTAAATATAAAACAAAATAATCCTATTAATAGTGTCATAATACACGCAATAGAAGTAATCGTTATTATTTTCTTATTTATAGACTCCATTCTAACTCCTTTAATATGAAAATTAGATATAGACTGCGTATCATGCTAAGATGTAACTTGAGAAGTTTTGCTTTTCTCTTGGGATAAAGAAAAGCTATTTCTTTACATCTATAAAATTGGGAAGCTTAAAGTAAATTTATTATTTTTATTGTACATCTTTTTCCATTATATCACAATATTTTTCTATTCTTATATCTGCATTTGCTTTTTCGCTTATAAAAAAAGAGATTAAGTATAAGCTTTAAGATAAGCTCCATACCTAATCTCTTTAGATTTTTAATTGCATATATTTTTATAATTTGTAATTGTTCCTTAGTTAATTCAATTAAACAAGTGATCCTCCACCATCTACAATTACAAATTGTCCTTGAACATAGCTTGAAGCATCGCTGGAGAAGTAAATTATTGTTCCATTTAGTTCTCCTTTTCTGCCTGGACGACTTGTTGGATTCATCATATTATATCCTGCTAAGAATTGTTCTGATTTAAATAAAGTACTTGCTGTCATTTCAGATTCAAACAAAGCAGGTCCTATGGCATTTACAGTGATTCCATATCTTGCATAAGAAGCTGCCATGCCCTTTGTTAGCCCTAATACTGCCGCCTTTGATGCATTATAGGAATGTCTTATAAATACATCATTCTTATCAGCAATTACTGCATTTACTGATGCTATATTTACTATTTTTCCATAGCCTCTTTCCTTCATTTGAGGGATTACATATTTGCAAGCTAAGAAAATCCCCTTTACATTTGTGTTAAATGACTTGTCCCAGTCCTCCTCTGACATACTGTCAACTCCACCACGCACTGCAACTCCTGCATTGTTTAATAGTATGTCAATATGTCCAAATGTTTCAACAACAGTTCCCATTGCTGACTTTACACTTTCTTCATCTGTTACATCACATTGAACTGCAATAACCTTATGTCCAGTTTCCTCTAATCTTTTCTTTACATCATTAAGCTTTTCAACTCTTCTAGCAAGTAATGCTACATCTGCTCCTGCCTCAGCATATGCAAGTGCTGCATCTGCTCCAAGTCCCGAACTAGCTCCTGTTACAACTGCAACTTTTCCTGTTAACTCAAATAAATTATTCATTTTATTTCCTCCCTTTTATAATTTATATTCTCCCTGTTTCCATGAAAGCAGTACGATCGTATCTTGCCGTCAATAAATAGTCTACTATTTCATCTGCATTTAATTCTTCTGCCAAATTAAGTTTATGCACTAAAAGGCTGTTTAATGAATATGCTCCTCCTACAATAGTTCTTACTGGAAGTTCAGCCCAAGGATCATCAATACTTGATTTTAATTCTAATGACACTAGCCCTGGTTCCCATGATTTATAGTTATATTCGCATTGATTCATTAGAAGGGCTGCATTCTTAAAGTGTGAAACTCCCTCTTCATCTGGAATCCTATCAATATGGAAGTAGAATCCACCTCCATATGTCTTTTTCCCTGGTGCTGGTGCTTGATATAATGCCGCAGTTAGTGGACTGTTGTATTCTCCAAGCTCCATAGACATATCTACAAGCTGTGTTCCTCTTCTCGTAACTGATGCAGTAACCTTATCTCCATTTCGTCTTATTACGAATTCTGCTCCTAATTTCTTAGGAATGCTTCCATTATCCCTTCCACATTGAACTGCCATCTCAGCTCCTGGTCCCCCTAGTACAAGACTAATTGGATATAATCCAAGAGTTTTGCCATACATTGCATATACTCCTAAAATAGCTTCATAGTAATCATCTGCAAAAGTAGGATTATTTATATGACAAACTGACAATGTTACTACAGGCATTGAGAATGGTTTTAATGGTGGAGGAAGTATTTTTGCAATGGCCTCTGGGTCTGTAAGATATGCCATATACACACCTTCTTGATCATCCATCAAGGAAACCTTACCAAAGTTCTTTAGTTCATCTTTTGAAATCTTAAAACTTGTGTTTTTTTCTGATTTAGTAAAAAGTTCACGTCCTACTTGGTATCCAGTTCTTGTAGCAGGTGCTATTGTTCCATCTTTTATTGCACTTCCAATAACTCTTACTTCAACTCCATCAAGGTCAGAGACTAAAGACCTATCAGGTTTAAATCCTAAGGATAATACTACTGCATCTGTATTTACTACAGATTCTTCCTTTGTATCAACGTTTTCTATAACTATACTGTCCTCTTTAATTTCTTTTAATGAATATCCAAGCTTATACTGTGCCCCATACTTTTGTAGTCTTGAGCATACATCTGCAACATTTGTATGGTTAGCATTAGGTGCTGGCTGCTTCAAAATATCTACTATTGTAATTTTATTTCCTTTTGCACAAAGATATTCTGAAGTTTCAAGGCCAGTAAGCCCAGCTCCAATTACAATTATATTCTTATTTGTAGCATTAACCTTATCCATGAGGATATCTTCTACTGTATAAACATTATCTCTATTTATACCCTTAATACTTTCTGGCACAATTGATACTGAACCTGTTGCTATTATAACTGCATCTGGATTCTCTGCCATGATATTCTCTTTAGAAGCTTCAGTATTCAATCTTATTTCAACGCCAAGCTTTTCAAGCTCAACTGTGTAGTAATCCGCTATCCATTGCATATGTTCTTTTAGAGGAGGTTTTTTAGCCAAATTTACCGTACCACCAAGCTGTCCTTGACGTTCCATCAATATAACCTTAATACCACGCCTTGCTAATGTTTCTGCTGCACACATTCCAGCTGGTCCGCCGCCAACTACTACTGACTTATGCCCTTCTGTATCATATTTCAAATCTCCAAATTGAAGTTCCCTTGCTAGTCTTGGATTAACAGCACATTCTAAAGGCATTCCTTGTGCATTATATTCATTTAAGCTTTCAAAACAACGAAGACAATTTACACATTTTCTTAGCTCATCTTCTCTTCCTTCTTGAACCTTTCTGCCCCACTGCTCATCAGCAAGCCATGTACGTCCCATTGATATAAAGTCTTCTACTCCATCTTCTAATAATGCTTCTGCAACCTGAGGTTCTCTTATAACCGATACTCCTATGATTGGAATGTTCACATAGGATTTAACTGCTTTTATCATATCTTTTCTCCAACCTTGTGGAAAAGATATAGGTTCAACACAGGTCATTCCTGTTTCATATAATCCGCAGCTTACATCAAGAAAATCTATTCCTGCTTTTTCAAGTGCAACAGCTATTTTAATTCCATCTTGAATATGAATGTAATCTTCCTCTACTCCAGTCTTATCTAGAAATTCTTCAACAGAAAGACGTACTCCTATTGGAAAGTCTACTCCACATTGTTTTCTAATTTCTGATATTATTTCTAATATAAATCTAAGTCTGTTTTCAAAACTTCCACCATACTCATCTTCCCTTTTATTTGTATATGGTGAAAGAAACTGTTGCAAAAGATATCCATGGGCTGCATGTAATTCTACTCCATCACATCCAGCCTTCTGAACTCTTCTTGCCCCTAATGCGAACTGTTTAACAAGCTCTTTGACTTCTTCAGTAGTTAAAGCCCGTGTCTTTTGATTAAGATATTTGCATGGTATAGCAGATGCTGATACCACAGGCTGTCCCCCTAATAATGCTGACACAGTTTCTCTACCTGGATGATGAAGCTGAATCATAATTTTGCTTCCATGTTTATGAATAGCTTCAGCCAATTTAGAAAGTGGTTCAATATGTCTGTCTTTTGTTACTGACAGCTGTCTCATTAGTCCAGCACCATGTACATCATTTACCCTTGTAATCTCTGGAATAATAAGCCCTACCCCTCCAATTGCCCTAGCTTCATAAAATGCAATCATTTCTTTGCTTGGAGTTCCATCAAGGTTGGCAAGTCCACATCCCATGGGTGACATAACTAATCTGTTTTTCAATTTAACTTTGCCAATATTTCCGGCTTCAAAAAGTTTTGTATACATAATATCACTCCCCATTCCAATATTTAAAACTTCAATTGTTATCGTTAACATGATTATAGAAAATTTTCAAATCTTTTACCATGTGTATGAGATATGATAGTTATTTGACAACTTGTGCATCATGCACTATATTGTATTTATAGTTATATTTTGAGGTGTTATAATATGATTTTTTCAAAGCTAGTAGAAGTCTTAAAGAATGATTATTTTATAGAAGTGATCTCAGATAAAAAAGAAATTAACATCTGTGATGTTGCTCTAATTGACGTAAAGCGTAACACATTTTTAGAAAACACATTATACTTCGGATATGATTCCCAGCTTAAAGGCACACTAAGCGTGCCATCTCAATGCATACTCACTCATTCAGTAAATTCGCCTAAAATCACATACTGTAACTGTAATTTGGCTTATACTGATGACAGCTCTCTATTTAGCATATTTAATGAAGTAAAATCCTATTTGGAAAAAGACCTAAATTCAACACTCTATGAAGATCTAATCACCATTGCTGATAAAACACAGAATCTTAGTTCAGTCATCGACTTAGCATCTATAAACCTTGGACAATCCTTACTATTGTGTGATACTACCTTTAAAATAATTGCCAGCTCTTCATCCATACCTGTGTCTGACCCTGTATGGTCTGAAAATGTAAAAAAAGGCTACTGCAATTATGATTTTATACAAGCTGTAAAATCACTTCCTAGTATAAAAAACCGCTCTAAATCATCATCTCCAGTTGAAGTTACATGCAGCGAATCCCCTAATCGTAAATTCACTAAAAAAGTATTTTTAAATAAACAACAGGTGGGATTTATTCTTATGATTGAAGGAGAGAAAAAGATATCATCATCCCATGATGAACTATTGAATATAGTATGCGATGCCATAGAATACACCGTGAAAAAGTACATTTCAAATTTATCAGAAATAGTTACTCCACATTATAGAATTATGTATGATTGCATAATCGGAGTTCCTTTAGCAGATATTGAACGTCGCCTTAATAGTATTCACTTTCCTCCTAAAATGGCCACCCTCTACATTGAGGATAACTGTGAAAGTGATAATTGGTATAAAAGAAATCAGGTTGTGCATAACATTAAGGTAGAATTTCCAGGCACTCATGTTACTTACGATAATATGGGAATAATAGCTGCCATTCCTTACAATAATGTGAATATCGATAAGGATTTAATACTTCATCTCAATAAATTTGCAGAAAACGAAAATATAAAAATCGGCATCAGCTACCCTTTTGTAACCATAAAACAATTATATGATCATTATCAACAATCCTCTAAGGCGCTTACCTTAGGCAAGCTCTTTAATTCCTCTGAAAATGTATACTCCTATGAAGATTATCTGGCTTATGATTTAATTTCCCGCATAGATGATAAAAACTCACTAAATACTCTGCTTCATCCTTCACTTTCTGTCCTTACGGATTATGATAAAAAAAATAAGACCCAGCTTTTTAAAACCCTAAAGTCATATATAAATAATGATTGCATTTTAAAAACAACAGCCTCCGAACTTTTTATACATCGCAATACATTGTCCTATAGACTAAATAAAATTATAGAATTAAGCAATGTGGATTTTGAAGACCATCATACAAAATTCTTATTAAAACTCTCTTTTCTCATAAATGACTATAGAGATAAAATAACTAATTAACATAAATAAACCACCTCAGCTTAGAATGTAAGTTTCCTCTGAGGTGGTTTGTTTATGAATGGTAATCTTTCTTAATAATATAACTGTGATATATTTTTATATCCCTAGCTTTTAATTTTTAATCAATCTATCATCTACTATCTTGTATTCAGGTTCGTATTCCTCTACTTCAAATGGTATTGGTGTTTCATATAATCTATCATTTTGTGCTAAGTATCTTATATGGACATCCTCATATTTTTCCCCCTTACTTAGCCAAAAATAATCTTCCATACACATTGCCCTAGTTCTTCTACAAAGCTCCCAAAAATCATAATCTATTAATCCCATAACCTTAAGTATTTCATCTATGTTGGCTCTTTCTTTGGGAACAACTCTATCCTCTAACCAAAAAACTATATCCTCATGGGTAGGCTTATAATATATATTCCAGTTTTTTAAGCTATACATGCCTAAGGGAAGATGATACTTGTCTTTAATGTAATCATATTTATTAAAGGTAAATTTTTTTGTAGATGTATCATAGCTCAAATCTCCTACCGGAACATCTTTGTGCATTAAAACATGTTGATCTATCATAAAATCCCCCTTTTCACTAAATATTTATATCTAGTTTCTAATAAATATTTTATACACTGAACTCTATATTCTGATAAATATTCTTTGTATTTATCTACTATTTCCAATATGTCTTCTAATGAAACTCTAGGCAAACTGACTTGATCTATTAATTCTAATTGCTTGTAATGTGACTCAGCAAATGGTTTACATTCATCTATCATCTCCCAAGTTTCCTTATCATCTTGCTCCAATTCAAAATCTTGAATATCTGCATATAAAGATAGTCCATGGTCATATAATGGTGCAAACTTAACTTTTTCCCCTTGCTTACTTACAACACTAAAATTTCTTAAATGTCTATCTATGTTGTTTATAAGAAAATCTATAACTATCATTCTATCTATGTCAGATCTTAAATTAGGTATTAATGATATTACTTTCTCATATAGATTCTCCCTATTTGTATTTCCAAGTATAGACCTTATACTCATCATTTCTTCATCGTCTTTAACAAAATCTTCTGATATACTTACTAACACTTCTTCTTTCATGCTTGGTAAAATTATTTTACTCAATTTATTTTTAGCACAATCTATATGAAATTTTTTTATTATTTCACTTGCAATAGCCTCACTTACAGGTTCTAATACTGAAAATTTATTTTTTAGTTTAGTTCCTGTTTTAATAAATACTTTCTTTCCATCAACTGATCCTATACATTTATAAAGCATTCCCTTTGACGTACTTGTAAGGCTCAACTCCCTCAAATCATCAATTATCATTTGCATCACCACCTTTTATCTTAAATCTTTTCTTATCTACATTATATCCAATATTGTAGAGTTAATAAAATATAAAACTGTATTTTCATAAAAATACTTAATTTACATTACATTCAGTGAAGTATCTGTGTCTCTTATTTAATTTCTAACACTGTATATTTAACTATTCCACCTGGTGTTGAAATTTTACATACATCTCCTTCTTCTGCGTTAAGCAATCCTTTACCAACTGGTGATGTAATACTGATTTTCCCCTTAATTATATCTGCATCTTCGGAACTAACCAACTCAAATAACTCTTTAATATCATAGTTCATATCATGTACCCATACACTAGAACCTAACTTAACTTTCTTAATCACTTCTTTACTCTTTATATTTCTACATAAGTTTTCTTTAAGCCCTATCCCTTCTACTATTGATGTTTTTTCTTCATATGTGCTTTTAATTTTTTTACTTCTAATTACTCTAGCTTGATTTTCAGTAGTATTGTGTTTATCTGATAGATAGAAGGCATCACAATACTTCCAGTAATCATATCCAACTTCAGATACTACAATAGGCTTAACTCTACATGAACCATCTTCATCGTAGTATTTACAAAAATTGCACGTAATTCTTTTGTTATTTGGTTTTTGTTCAATAATATAACGGTCTCCCCAACTCCCCTTGTGAGGCTTTCCATTCATAAACTCCCCTCCAAATAAAAAGCCTAACATATCCATATTTAAACTCGTTTCTTATTCATGTGGTAACATTAGGCTTTTGTAAAATTATTTAATTTAAATTTATTTCACTAATTATTTTACTAAATTTTTATAGTATATATTACAATACTAATTCATATTTTTTCTGCTACGTAGTTTAATTATTCAATATATTATCTCGTTTGGTTGTGTATGCTTCAATAAATACCTCTGCTCTTTCAGTAAACATTTTCTGATAATTATTCACATTTGAATATTCTCCAAACTTATCTTCAGAAATAAATTCATACTTTACAATTTGATCTTTAAGCCATTGACTATCTATAAGGAGTAATTTCTTATTACTCTTTGATATATTCTCATCCTTTGGAAGTAAACCTAGATTAAGAATATTATCTTGTATTACTTCTTTTCGTGGAATTGAAGACTGATTAAACAAAGTTTTTGGAATAATATGATCAACTTCTATATCATAACCTGTATTAGGTCCTTGCATATTATTTAAACAATAAAAATGATAAAGAATTGGTTTCATAATATCAATTGAAATATCTGCTGATTCAATAGAACTTTCTGCAAATATTTGATCTTCCAAAATTGATCTCCACTTCCATTCCGGTACTGGAGTAAAGTTCTCACTTTCTACAGTAAGATTACTAATGTTATTTGCTATCTTAGAGTCACTAGATCCTCTCCATTGTCTATTAATATATTCAAAAATTAATTTATCCCATAATATAAAACAGTTTTTCTGAAAACGTTTAGCTTTATAATCCCCTAAAGGCTTCCCCTTTCTACACCAATCTAAGTATGATATTGCAATAAAATCTAATGCAATTGCATCACTAGTAAGTTCCATTATTGATGCATTCCATGATTTAAAATATTTAAAATAATCAAACGAAGAAATCAATTTAAACATATTTTGAAGATCGTAAATTAAACTTTCTATATCGGTACTCCAATTAAAATTTGTAGATTTACTTAGGTTCTCTATATCTTCTTTCTTTACTCCTCCAACATAAATACTAGCAAGTATTTTGAATCCAAAAGTAAGTTCTTTTTCAAAGTCAGTTTTTGATTCAGAGAACTGTTTTAATACAAAATTTTTACCAATTCTTTTTAATAATGTAGCTGGAAAATCCCATCTTACTACATCCGTTTGTACAGTTCCAATTCTTTTATATAATTCTTTAACTGCCTCTACTGCTGATTGAGATGGATTTTCAATAGAAATATTCCAATGTGGTTTTGCAGATAAAATTTCAACTGCTGTAAGTTTTTCACCCTCAGAATTTATTATGTTAAATATTTTTTGTGAATCAGATGGAGATAAATTTTTAACTTCAATCATTCCAATTTTACTATTAGTTAATAACGCATCAATTTTCTCAACAATAAGAATCCTCTCTTTTATTGCGTTCCATTTATCATATATTAATTCAATTGCTTTTTTATCATCTTGAATGTCACATCTAAGACTCAAAAATTTATAAAAAGATTTTTTGTCTTCATAATCTATATATTCATCATCACAATATCTTCTATATTCATCTATGAATGTTTTGACACGTCGAGAAGATAATTTAGCACCTACACTTTCAGTTTCCAAATATGGCAATCTATTTACGTATTTTGTGAAATCAAATGGTTTGGTAAAACCGGTATTTTTCTTTTGTTTGTTGTGAATTATCTTAATAATATCCATTAGTAGATCAAGCCCATATGAACTAGCTCCAATTTTTTCTTCTTCTCCATTCTCATTTGAACTACTATTGTCCTCGTCAAAGTTTGATTCTTCTATTTCAAATTCTTCATCAACATCAGCTTCTATGTATTCACTTATTCTCTTTTTAAATTTTTCTTCAATTTCACTAGGTTGATCTGAATTGTTAAAACCAATGAACTTTTTAGCCCAATTATATATGTTCTCAGGATCATCGTACATCATAGCTAATGCATTTTTACGTTGCCTTCCATCTAAAAGCCATCTAACTGTCTTCCCCTTGCTTTCATCGACACTGAGTATGCATACTCCAATTGGATATTCTTTAAATAGGCTGATACATAACTGAAAATTTTTCTTTGCATCCCATGTTTGTTTTCTCTGAAACCTAGGTAATTTAACATTCCTATCTGTAATAAACGTTTTTATTGATTCTGGTCTTATCTCGTACATAAATATTCTCCTTTATCTCCTACTATATCTTTACAGTATTCTATTAATTTTCACATAATCCTTCAATAGAAACAAATAGTAGGCTAAGTATAATTAATATTTTATTGACTTTAACACTGTTCCTTCTTATAAATTTCAACATATCGTTCCTTAATTATCTTTTCTTATAATTGTATAAACACTCATATCCCTAAGTTGTAAAAAAACAAAATGCCAATAGCAAACTATTTTCTAGCTACTATCGGCATCTCATAATCTTCCTGATTAAATAATCTAAAAAATCAATTCTCCTGGTTTATATCCTTCAGGTAATTCTTCTTCTGTTAAAAATTCAAAGTTGTCATCACGTAGTATTGGTAAAAATGCTTCGTAAGGAGTTCTTCCAAACTCACAGCCATAATCGCTAGCTCCAAACCATTTACCTTCTTTACTGCTTAAATTTAAGTTTCTAGCAAACTTTGTGTGATTTGAGCAATCATGAACTGCTAAATCCCAGTTTTCTTCATCAGCTATTTTCATGAATTTTAATGTTAATTCTCTGCTCCAAATTGGAGAAATATAGCCATGTCTAGAGATATACATATTTTCTTCGCTATAATTGTATATGTTATTCTCATTCAAATGCAATTCTGCACAGTTTATAAAATCTAGTTTTGTGTCTAAAATACTTTGCTTTTTCTTGAAAAATCCTTCAAAGAATTCAGGAGTCATTGGAGTTTCAATACCTACACTTTTGATATATTTCTTAGCTATTCCTATATTCTTAATAACCTTAGCTGAACAATTAGAAGCCCCAAGATTGAAACGAATCTCATCAAGACCAGCTTCTCCTAATGCCTTAAGGTTTTCTTCCGTAGCCAAAATACCATTTGTGTACATGTGCTGATAAACACCTGTATCCTTAAATTTCTTTATAACTCCATAGTATTTTTCAATTTCCATAAATGGCTCTAGATAAACATAAGCAACACCAGTTGGTTTCTTGTGGATTGAAAGAAGCAAATCTATATCTTTCTCATAAAACTTTGTTCCTCCGATTTCCCACATTCCTTCACCAATAGGCGGCTGGTCATCTAGTTCTCCATAATTGTAACAAAACTTACACTCTATATTGCATTTGTTGGTTTTTCTAATAGCACTAAGCCCAGTTCCAAACAAGCATGAAGTGCATCCCTTTGAGAATTTGCTATCATTACCTACAAAATAAGTTCTGTTCTTTAAAGTTTTTAAGTTTTTAATCTCCGCCATTAACATATCATTTCTATGATTAATTGCCTCTTCAATTTGCGCAAATGTAGCGTAAATTATCTCTTGTTGCTTTACCATAAGCTCTTGATCCTCTGGTAGCATGGCAAAGAATTCAAACCACATTAACGCATCTTTCTTTGAAATTTTCATTATATATCCTCCTCTAATGTAAATTCCACCTATAACCAATATGGTGCATTTTCTTAATCACCATGGAACTATTCCAAAATGGAACGCAATAGCTGACTAATTTCTAGTTGCTAACGCTTTATTTTACTACTGTCCTATTAATTATACAAATATAAAATATATCACTGCAACCATTTAATTACAACATAATACTTTTATATATCTTAATTAATAATTCATATTAAGTTGCATTAAAGCTAAAAATGCATTATGATATGCATTTTAAAAAATAAGTAAATATGCTGCTATAACTAACATTGTACTTAACAATGTTCCTAATAAATAGTACTCAGAAAATTTGGGATCTTCAACAATTTTATTATATCTTGCTATTGATTTTGCTGTAAGAACAAAACCAATAGCAGCATACTGATTCACAGATAACATTAGTAAAATTATACAACGTTCTAACATTCCTATTACTGCTCCCGCATTAGGAATACCCCCATCTTCTTCATTTATAGACGGTTTATAGCGATATAATACTTTCTTAAGTGTAATACTAAATGGTTGTATTATAATAAGTAAAATTAGTATCCATGAAAGAATATTAGTAGCATTAATTTGTAATGTACCTAATAGGTATTGGACACTATAAATATAACTTACCGGTTCAGAACTAATTAATATGGCTATGGCAACAAAAATAATTAATATAATATGAATTATCTGGTCACCACAATATACTACTGCTTCTATTCTATCATCTGTTACAATTTTCTTTTTAAATATATATTTAAGTGAATCAACGATAAAATGAGCTATTGAAATAATGCAAATCCATTTCATTATTGACAAACTAAATATTGGAATGGTTACAACCACCATGGAAATAAAGTAAATAAAAGAATGCTTTAATAATATTTTAAAAGATTCATTCTTTTTTATTGCTAATTTGGAAGACTGTAAATAGAAATCTCCTATAACATGACCAATTAGAAATATATATAAAGCATCTTTAGTCATTAACTCCACACCTTTCCTTGCTTAAAAAAGAGTTAACTGTATCAATTGCAGATTTGTAAGTGTAGAATTTCGAACTTCTTAGTGACTTGTTTACACTTGGCTGACCAATATTAAGATTATATGCTGCCTTATATTGATTCTCATCATTAGTAATATAAGCATAAATAATTTCTTTTTGACGTTCTGTCCATTTTGATTTTAGCGCAGTACATACGGATAAAATAGAATTCAATAACTCATCAATTTCAACATTGCAATCATCTGAACATATTAAAATATCGGAATAACTCTCAGTATATTGGTATCTTTTCCCTTCAATATTCTTAATCATTCTTCTTGCACGATGATATGCAGGCCCATCAATTTCTAGTGAATTATTGGGATTAATATCTGTACTAATATCTCCAATTCCAATACCAAAACGTATTTGTATTGGTGTCATAGCCATTTCAATTTCACAAACTATTCTCATGATATTCTCTCTATTTTTAAGTAGCCCTTGAAATTCATCTCCTAGTGTAATTATAAATTTTGACGCAATATCTTCAGAAAATTTATTATTAATATCTTCTAAGACTTGTTTAAGCTTCTGTTGAACACTGTTCCTATTACTTAATTTTTTAGAGTCTACAATATCACCAATAATAGCCACATATTTATCATAAAACAAAAACATTCTAATCACCTCTATCCACATTATAGTAAAATAAAAGATGCATTTCAAGATGAATTAATGCAAATAATTCATATTAAGGTGCATCTTTATAAGGTAATTCTATCACCAAGCATCATATCGGTCAATTTCTTTTAAAACCACCTGAATGTGCTAAACCTTTATCGTTATTTTTTATTTAATGAAGATTTTAAAATCTCGTGATATCTATTCTGCAAAGGCATCAAATATTTCTTGACGCAAAAATGCCGCAGATTTCTCCACGACATAATATTTAGAGTAAAAATATTTTTATTAAATATACCATAATAAATGATATTATCATGAACCAACCTAAAGCGACTGACCATTTTTTAATTTGTGTAAAATATCCTTTTACTTCCTCAACATTATGAGATAAAGCATCCATTTGTTTTACACTAATATCTTTATCCCTTACCTCTTGTATATCAACGCCTTTTATAAGTTCATCAAGTGATAGTTCAAAGTAATCACTTATTAAAACTAACTTTTGAAAATCAGGATAAGATTGTCCGCTTTCCCTTAGTTAAAGATATGAACCTCTTTATCAGTCCACTTTTCCAATAAATCGGTAGTATATCTCTATTTCCTGTATTCTTTCGTTATCCTCATTCGTTGTTGCTTCGTGAATGAGTATTTTTTCTATCATTGCATATTAACCTTAGTTAAATTTATATTTGTATTCATAAAGGCTACATAAACTAAGCTAGCATCCTTTTTAGCTCCAGCTGAGTAGCCTACTATTTCTCGATTAAAAAGGTTGATTAATAAACATATATAATGCCACTTTCCAGCTACATTAACATATGTAAGATCACTAACTAGTATTTCTAAATCTCTTCTATTATCAAACTCTCTATTAACTATATTTTCTGTTTTATCCTCATTACAGCTAGTTTTATTCACTTTATAGTATAATTAGAAATAAGTCTGTA
>JALEZF010000031.1 GCA_022773025.1 Clostridium sp.
AAAAAGGAAATGAGCTTACCAAAGCTGCCCACAAATTATTAAAGGATGCACCAGTTAACTTTATAGGAAATGTTGAGCCAAGAGATATACCTGAAGGTGATACTAATGTATTAGTATGCGATGGATTCGTTGGAAATACTGTATTAAAGCTTTATGAAGGTGCTGCAAGTACTCTTCTTAACATGATTAAAGACGAAATCATGTCCACAACTAGAGGGAAAATGGGCGGAGCTCTTTTAAAACCTACCTTTAGAATTCTAAAGAAGAAATTTGACTATAAGGAAGTTGGCGGAGCGCCTTTCCTTGGAGTAGATGGAGTGTGCATAAAAGCTCATGGAAGTTCTGATGGAAAAGCATTCAAAAATGCCATAAAACAAGCAAAGATATTCCATGACAATAAGGTCATAGAGACAATAAAAGAGCAAATAGAAAAAAAAGAACAATAAAATTATTGACCATATGAAGGTTATGTACTATTATCTAATTGTAGAGTTTTAGGGAGGTGAATATTAATGGTATTAAATAAAATAAAATCAATAGTTGCAGATAAGTTAAGTATCAATGCTAGCGATATTACTGCAGATACAACATTAGAAGATTTAGGAGCAGATTCTCTTGATGTAGTTGAAGTTATAATGGCATTAGAAGATGAATTTGATATAGAGATCTCTGATGAGATTGCTGAAAATATTTCTACAGTTGGAGATTTAGTAGACTATATTAAAGCTCATGTAGAAGAATAAAAAAAGTCCCGGATATCGGGGCTTTAATTATATGACTATTATAGTGTATTTAATATTTTATAGTAAATACACTATAATAGTTAATACTATAAAATAAGTTTATAGTATTTGTTTAAAATAAAGTTTATTCTTGAATTTGTTACAAAGATATAAGCAAATTGAAGAATAAACTTCTTAGGAGTTGAAAGAATGTGTATTTACAATAACGTGGATGAATTTGAAAAAGTTCTTAATGTGAATTTTTCAAACAAGGAATATTTAGAGACTGCATTAACTCATAGTTCTTATGCAAATCAACATAAAAATATAAAATTCAATGAGAGATTAGAATTTTTGGGAGATTCAGTTCTTCAGCTATCCGTAACTGAATACTTATACAATCATTACAAGGATAAAAAAGAAGGGGAACTTACAAAGTATAGAGCTCTTGTAGTTTGTGAAAATTCTCTTTTCATATTAGCTAAGAAATGGGACCTTGGAAAGTATATAAGGATGAGTAAAGGCGAAGAGATGACTGGCGGAAGAGAGCGTACTTCCATTCAAGCTGACTGTGTTGAGGCTATATTTGCCGCTTTATATCTTGATAAAGGAATGGAGTTCACTAAGGATTTTATACTTTATCATTTAAGCGATACTATAAGTATGGCAGTAAATAACGAAATAGTCCTTGATTACAAGACTAAACTTCAAGAGACCATGCAGAAAAATGGAGAAGTAGAGATAAATTATGAATTAATTAAATTCGAAGGCCCTCCTCATAGAAGAAAATTCTATACAAAAGTCTTGATTGACAGTAAGGAATTCGGAAGAGGAGAAGGTTTTAGTAAAAAGGAAGCTGAACAAAATTCTGCAAAGGAAGCTTTAAAATTTTTGGAGGTTAAGAATGGGTAGAAAACACTACATAATACCTATATTTGTTCCTCATGAGGGATGCCCACATAATTGTGTTTTCTGTAATCAAAGTAGGATAACTGGAGAAAGTCTTAAAGTAGTTAAAAGCCATGAGAGTCAGAAGGTTAATGCTGAATTTGTAAGAAATACTATAGAAGAGTATTTGGAAACTATAGAAAATAAAGATGCAACTATTGAGGTTTCGTTCTTTGGGGGAACTTTTACTGCTATAGATATAAATAAGCAACGAGAGCTTTTGGCTGTAGCAAAAGAATACAAAGACTTAAGAAAAATAAATTACATAAGAATGTCTACTAGGCCAGATTATATAGATGACAAAATCTTAGAACATTTAAAGTCCTTTGATGCTGATATAATTGAACTTGGTGTACAGTCTTTAGATGATGAAGTTTTAATAAAAGCAGGAAGAGGTCATAGTGCAGAGGATGTGAGAAGAGCCTCAAAACTTATAAAGGAATATGGTTTTACCCTAGGACATCAAATAATGCCTGGACTCCCAGGGTCAAATTTTGAAAAGGATATAAATACTGCAAGAGAGAGCGTTAGTATGAAGCCTGATATATGTAGGATTTATCCATCTCTTGTGATAAAAGATACTCCTATGGAAACTTTATACGAGAGAGGGGAGTACATTCCCTATACCTTAAAAGAAGCTATAGAGGTCTGTAAAATCATATACAGTCTTTACGTAGCAAATGATATAAATATTATAAGGATAGGTCTTCAGCCAACAGAAAACATAAATCTTCATGGGGATATTGTAGATGGACCTTTTCATCCTTCAATAAGAGAGCTTGTAGAAGGTGCAGTGTTTAATGATCTTATAGAAGAGAAAATCAAAAGATTAAATAAAAATGTTATATTATCATTAAATTCACGAGATTTATCGAAGCTTTATGCAAACAAAAAAGAGTTCTTCAATGCTATGCTTAAAAAAATATCTCCTATAAAAATTCATGTTACAATAGATAATGACCTTAATAGAGGATTCTTTACAATAGCTGATGAGAATACTTGGTATAAGCTGTCGATAAATGAGATTATAAAAGAAAAAGTTAAAGAAGGAAAAAAATAACTTACAGAGAATAATACCTTAAAAGCGCTTGTATGGATAAATTTACATGTAGCTAGGGAGGATTATTAAATGGAAGTATTAAAGGTATCATCGCAATCACAGCCAAAATCAGTTGCTGGTGCTTTGGCAGCTGTATTAAGAGAAAATTCATCAGCAGAGATTCAAGCAGTAGGAGCGGGAGCTGTAAATCAAGCTGTTAAAGCAATTGCTATTGCAAGAGGCTTTGTTGCTCCGAATGGGATAGATATAGTTGTTGTTCCAGCTTTTTCGGAAATAACCATTGAAGGTGAAGGACGAACAGCAATAAAGTTTATTGTTGAGCCTAGATAAATATGATTTTTCTTAAAGGTCTTAGGTATTCTAAGGCCTTTAAATTTTATATTCTTGAAATTTTAATATATTTCAATTAAACTAGTATAAGACAATATTATATGGATTTGGAGGGGTGTTACAATGAAAAAGAACACTAGAGATAAGCTTACAAAAGTTTTAGTATATATAATGTTAGCAGCCCTAGTTTTAGGGTTATTACCAGCTATATTTCTTTAAAGGAGCAAATGTATGTTTTTAAAATCAATTGAAATAAGAGGATTTAAATCCTTTGCCGATAAAACAGAGCTTTCCTTTAAAAAGGGTGTTACTGCGGTAGTTGGACCTAATGGTAGCGGTAAAAGTAATATTTCAGATGCTATAAGATGGGTTTTGGGAGAACAAAGTGTAAAGACCTTAAGAGGTGGCAAAATGGAAGATGTTATTTTTGCCGGAACTCAATTTAGAAAACCAGTAGGTCTTGCTCAGGTAAGCCTTACTTTAGACAATTCTGAGGGAGAACTTCCCTTAGATTATTCTGATGTCACTATATCAAGAAGGCTATATAGAAATGGAGATAGCGAATATCTTATAAATAACAATTCCTGTAGACTTAAAGATGTACAGGAGCTATTCATGGATACAGGTATAGGAAAAGAAGGGTACTCTATAATTGGTCAGGGAAAAATTGATGCTATATTAAGCGGTAAACCTGATGAAAGAAGAGCGCTTTTAGAAGAAGCGGCAGGGATAGTAAAGTTTAAGAGTAGAAAACTAGAAAGTGAAAAGAAGCTTCAAAGTACTGAACAAAATCTAGTTAGATTAGATGATATTATTTTAGCTATGGAAGAAAGGCTAGAACCTCTAGAAATAGATAGTAAAAAAGCAAAAGAATTTCTAGAATTATCAAATGAGCAGAGAGGTTTAGAGATTTCTTTGATAATACATTCTATATCTCAGCTTAGTGAAAGAATAAAGGCTTATGAAAATGAATTAAATAAAAGTGAAGATGAAAAAAAACATCTTTCTGAGGACAGTGAAAAATTAAAAAAATCTCTACAAGAAATAAATGCTGAGATTGAAATAGAAGAACATAGTTTTAGTGAGGAAAAAAATAAGTTTTATGAGTTTAAAGAGCTCATTCAAAAACTCAATGGTGATATAGTAGTTTTAGAGGAAAGAATAAATAATGCCGAAAATTCCTTGGCTAAAAACAATTTAGAAATAGAAGTCATAGAGGAAAAGATAGCACAGCTTAAAGAAATAGAAAAAGGAGATAGGATAGAAATTGAATCTCTCCTTGAAGAAAAGAAAAGTTATGAATCTAAAATTTGTGATTTAGAAAAGAAAATTTATGACTTCAATAAGGAAAGCACGATTCTTGAAGAAGATAGCAAGAATTTTAGAGAACTAAGCATTGAAATTTTAAGAAATATTGCTAAATGTAATAATGAAAAAACAAGTTTAAAAAGTGATATAGATAATTTAGATAGTAAAGTTCTTTCCTTAAGGGAACAAAGTGACAATTACAAAAACAACCTAGAAATCAACAAAACAACAACACTTTTGCTAGAAGAAGAAAAAGATAAGACTTACTCTGATATAAATCTCATGAATGAGAAAGTTAAAGAAAATAAAAAGCTAAAGAATAGTTTACTAAATGAAATAAGCAACATGGAAGGTAATTTAAAAACTCAAAGCGCCCAAATAAACAAATTTGAGGCTAATCATAATATGCTTATGAATTTAGAAAGAGATTATGAGGGGTATAATAAATCAGTAAAGAACCTTATGCAGCATATAGAAGAAAATAAAATAGGTTCTGCTAAGGGTAAAGTTTTTGTTTTAGGAGAAATTTTAGAGGTAGAAAAAAAGTTTGAAGTTGCTATAGACATAGCTTTAGGAGCAGCTGTTTCTAATATAATAACTTCAGATGAACTTATGGCTAAGAATCTTATAAATTATTTAAAAGAAAAAAATCTTGGTCGTGCTACTTTCTTACCCCTATCAATAATTCAAGGGAAAAAATTAAATTTAAATAGTAATATAACATCATTAAAAGGTTTTTTAGGTATTGCAAGTGATGTTGTAAATTATAATAAGCTATATGAAAAAGCCATAACAAGTGTGTTAGGAAGAACAATAATATGTGACACCATGAATACAGCTTTAAATATAGCAAAATATACAAACCATTCATACAAAATTGTAACTTTAGATGGAGAGGTAATTAATCCAGGAGGATCAATGACTGGTGGTAGCATATACAAGAAGGCTACTAATGTTTTGGGAAGAAAGAGAGAAATAAAGGAACTAGAAGAAAAAATACAAGCTCTTTTAAAAAAACAGTATACTCTAGAAAAATCATTGGAAGATAAGAAGCGAGAGTTCAAAGCTTTAGATGATGAATTCCTAAATTTAAGAGATGATATACACCACAAAAATATTGAGATGACTAAGATTCAAGAAAGAATATTATCTTTAAGAAATGAAAACAAGAAGTTAGAAGATAATATTGTAACCTCTGATAGGGAATCAAGAATAATAGAAAAGAAAATAATAGAATTAAAGAATAAACTAGATGAAAAAGAAAAGGAACTTAAGCATTTAGAAAATAGCGAAGAAAAGAATAAGAAGGATATAATCCTAGCAGATGAAAAGAAGCAAGAACTGATTAAAAACTTAGAAAGTGAAAAAGAAGTTTTTACAAAATTAAAGATAGAGAAGGCTCAGCTTGATGAAGTCATATCAGCTAAAAAATCTAATGCCAACAGAAACTTAAGTGACTTAAAAGAAGCCATAAATAAGTCCAGTGAAATTAAAAAGGAAATTTCCGAAAGTGATTTAATAAAATCTGAGTCTAGTGCTTTCATAGAAAAGAAAAAGTCTGACATATTAGACTATGAAAATAAAATCAAAGAATTAGAGTCTGCCTTTGAATCTTATGAAAAGAAAAGATTTTCATTGAAAGAAAGTTTAAGTAAATTTACGGATAATCTTGAAGATATAAATTCTTTGATTAGAAAGAACGAAGAGGAAATAAGCAAACTTGGAATTGCTAAAGCTAAATACGAAATAGAAATGCAGGGGTATCTTACAAAACTTAATGAAGACATGAATTTGACCCTTGCAGAAGCAGAAGATTTAGCTGAAAGAGATATTGATGTTCAAGGGACTAAAACTAGAATATCAGCTTTAAAGGGCAAGATATCATCACTTGGCAATGTGAATTTGGGAGCTATTGAAGAATATAAAGAGGTAAGCTCTAAATATGAGTTTATGTGCCTTCAAAGAGAAGATTTGGAAAAATCTAAGAAAGAGTTATTGAATGTCATAGAAGAGATGACATGTAAAATGAAAGATATGTTTAACGAGAATTTCCAAAAGCTTAGAGAGTACTTTAATGAAACTTTTAGAGAACTTTTTAAAGGAGGAAGGGCTGACCTTATCTTAGGAGAAGGTGACGAGCTTAGCGCCAATATAGAAATAAATGTTGAGCCACCAGGCAAAAAACTTCAAAATATAAACCTTATGTCTGGAGGAGAAAAAGTATTGTCAGCTATAGCTTTATTGTTTGCTATTTTAAAGATGAAGCCTACACCTTTCTGTATATTAGATGAAATAGAAGCAGCTTTAGATGATGCTAATGTATTTAGATATGCATCGTTTTTAAAGGAATTTTCAAGTAATATTCAGTTTATAGTGATAACTCATAGAAAGGGTACTATGGAAGCCAGTGATGTTATGTATGGAGTAACCATGGAGGAAAAAGGGGTTTCGAAAATTATTTCAGTAGACTTAAGTGCATAAAT
>JALEZF010000039.1 GCA_022773025.1 Clostridium sp.
CCTCTGTAAGGCAGGTTGCCCACGTGTTACTCACCCGTCCGCCGCTAGTTCATCTCCGAAGAGACTCCCTCGCTCGACTTGCATGTGTTAAGCACGCCGCCAGCGTTCATCCTGAGCCAGGATCAAACTCTCAATTTAAAAGTTTGTATCCAAGCTTTTTACTCTTTTAGAATTGCTGGTCTAAATTTATTTCTAAACTTACTTTTCTTACTCTGTTTAATTTTCAAAGACCTTGTCGCCGTTGTTTCCTTCATGCGACTCCTATATAATATCATCTTTTAAAACTGTGGTCAATACGTTTTGAAAAGTTTTTTTATATTTTTTTATAAAATATATAATCCTTCTCAAAACGCATCTTTTATCTTAAAATTTTCAATCTTCTAACTTAAATCCCATTCCATCTTTTATATAAGGAAGGTACTTTATATAATCACTTGTTATGCTTCCTATTATGTTTACTCTTTCCTCTTCACTTAAATCCATTCTTGCAATTTCAATTTCTCCACTATATCTTTTGTAGAGTTTATTTCCAATAGATATGGTTCCAATCTTTCGAGACTTAAGGGTTTCATTATCAATCATTTCACCTGCACAGGAATAAACTCGTGATTCTATTGATCGTATAACATATTCACTGGAGTCAGGACGATCATGATGTATTATTTCCTTAACATAATTGTATTTAGAATCTATTTTAGATTTTAGCGCTACATATCCTTCGTTAAGCTGACCTATCTTCTCCCAAGTACCTTGTGTAACATCCACATCGCCTATAAAAACTATGTCCGTGTTTGCCTCTTTCATTAATTGAAGAATATTTAAAAGTACATCACCATTTCTATGGGCCTCTACAGTTGGAAGTCCTTGATATAATGGTCCCCTGTTCTCATTGTCTCCCGCTACAAAAGCCATGGTGGTGATTCCGTTATACTCTAAATTTTTATTTATCTTCTCTACTTTATCTAAAGAAAGAGCTGTTAAGGGCTTAGGATAAAAATTATGGCATCCTCCAAACCTATATAAATCCCCTGTAATCTTTCTTAAAGCTTTAATGTCTTCCTTTAATAGTGTTGAGGCATTAAATACTATATTAAATTCCTCTGATAGAGCTGCAATTTCCTCTAAGCTAAATCCATAATCCACCCTTAAATGAGTTATAGACTTATCCTTCAATTCATATATACTTTTAAAACCTAATTTTTCTATAGTTCTAGGTCCAATATCAGCCATGACTTTCAAGTCATATTCTCTACATAAATTTAAAAGTTTCTTCATTTCATAGCCATAACTCTCTACATTTTCTTCAGATATATGTAGTGATGTGAAAGCGTATTTAACTTTTGCTTTATGTGCTTTTTTTACTATACTCTCATTCTTTTTTATTCCACTACTTAAATACAAAGATATGCCTACATTATTCACCGAAAATCCCCCCTATATAAAATAGAGAGATAAAAATTATTATCTCTCCTTTTAACAAATCAATTTTTATCAATATATTTATCATCTATATAATATAAAAATCTGCTTTCTTTCTTATTTCTTTTTCCATTAAACTCATGACTACTTAAATAAAGTTCTGATTTTGCTCTAGTCATAGCCACATAAAATAATCTACACTCCTCCACCATTTCTTCTCTCGTCTTAGAAAAATAAGATGGAAAATCCCCTTCATTCAGAGCTGGTAAAAATACACACTGGAACTCCAAACCTTTTCCTTGATGGACCGTTATTATAGGAACTTTGTTCTCCCCACCTGATGCCCTATCAATTTCACTATTTGAGAGAGACGTTATTGTGAGAAGATTTCTAAGAGAATCCCTTGAGTTTATATTTATATTGTCATTTCTCTTAAAAAAGCTGTATAGTTCCTTGAGATTTTCTATACGATTAGGTTCATTTTTATACTTTTCCTCTATATCGCACTGAGAATATATCCCCTTCAAGACATCATGAGGTCTTTTAATATCTATATCTTTTTGCAACTTTTGAATAATATCGTATAATAATACAAACCTCTTTCTATAAGAACTCATTACCCTCATTCTATCAAGATAAGTGCTTTTAAGTCTTTTTACCATATGAAGAAGTATATCTTTTGTAGCCAATATATCATTCATTGCATTATGATCTGGCGGCTGACTCACCCCTATATAGTCACTTAATGTACTTAATTTATGGTTTGGTAGATCAGGAAACAGCTTTCTTTCCATATCTAAAGTATCATAAAAATCTTTTATCTTATAATCCTGCATGCCTAGCCTATATAACTGGCTTTTTAATATGCTTAAATCATACTGAACATTATGTCCAACTATAACAGTACCCTCTATAAAATCCAAAAATTTTTCAAGTCCTTCTTTAGGATTTACTCCATTTTTCATTAAAAGCTCATCGCTAAACCCATGAACTTTTTCTGAATCTCCTACAGGTTTTGATGGCTTTAGAAATTCTTCAAATTTATCATAACTTCCATCACTACACAGCTTTATGGCTGCTATCTGCACGATTTCATCTTTGTTAACATCAACTCCAGTAGATTCCACATCAAATACAACTACATTCCCTATATCTATCTCTTCCATAAGGTCATAATAAGGGTCTCCATACTCAATAGTAGCTTTTTCAATGAAGTCAGTAAGCCTTATGCCTAGCGATTTGTTTTCACTCTTTTCTATATATTCTATAGTTTTATCTCCCACTCCAGAAACAAACTCAAAAGCTATTCTCTTCATACTATTTATATCGTATTTATTTAAGGCTAATTTTAAAAATGCCAACATATCTTTTATTTCTTTTCTTCTAAAAAATTTATATTCATCAACTAAAAATGCTGGTATGCCTCTCTTTTCTAATATTGATGAGTAGACCTTATTAAGTTCGTTGTTTCTTGTAAGAATGGCAACAGAGCTAAGGGAATCACTATAGTTTTTTTCTATTATATCGCACATGGCGTTACCCTCGTCTTCAGCTGTTTTGTACCTTTTGTATTTTATCTTTGCGCCTTCATTATTAAAATAGCTTTTAGGCTCATCTAAGTATATACCCTGGCTAAAATATACCTTTTGAACTTTGTCCAAATAAGAGCATGAGGCATTCAAAAGTGTATCCGTTGATCTATAATTTGTAGTTAAATGAATTTCCTTTACTGGTGCAAAGTTATTTTTAAATTTGTCTAATATATGAAATGGCTTTGACCCTCTCCATCCATATATGGTTTGATTTGTATCTCCAAAGAAACTCAAATTATTTCCTTTTGATATTTTCTCTATTACAGAATACTCTAAAAGACTTGTATCTTGGATTTCATCAACTTGTATAAACTTGTACTTGTTTCTCCATCTATCTACAATATTATGATCTTCAAAAATCTCAAAACATTTCACAACTAAATCAGAAAAATCCATGCCATGTCTCTCTTTTAAAATAAGATTGTATTTTTTAAGAAGGATATGGCCATAGTTTACTAAAGCTTTTAGACAATCTATAGGATCATTTTTTCTTATAGCTTTCTCTTTAAAGACATCCAAGTTCTCTTTAAAATATTCATTTACTAGAATTTTGTAATCTTCTCTCATTTTCTTTGGCATGGACAGAGAAAAGTGTTTTATTTCATATATGAATGTCTCTAAAACTCTAGATGGATATGATTTCAAATTAACTTCTTTTATTATCTCTCTGCTGTCTTCCTCATCAAAGACTAAAAAATCCGAAGATATATCAGTATTTTTTCTAGCCTCACTTTTTATTACATCAAAACAGAAAGAGTGAAAGGTTTTTATATATATTTCCTCTCCACCATTCCCTACAGAAGTTCTTATTCTCTCCTTCATTTCATTACAAGCTTTATTAGTAAATGTAAGACACATTATTTGTGAAGCCTCTATGCCATTAAGTATTATATTAGAACACCTAGCTGCTATTGTTTTAGTCTTTCCAGTGCCTGCTGGTGATAAAACTAAAAGATTGTCACAAAGATCATATGCAACCTTCTTTTGTTCTTCATTTAAATCATTAAATCTTTCTTCAAAAATCTCCTTATCCATGGTTATCTCCCATAAAACAATTTATTAATTTCTTTTCTATATGATATCACATTAAAGTTTCACAATACATATCAATAATCTTTTTTAGAGCTTTTATGGATTCTATAGGATATTTGCCTATGTTAGTTTCCCCACATAGCATAAAACCAGTTACCCCTCTCTCTATAAATCTATAAATGGATTCCATTTCGCTCAAGTATGGAGTATTAGTATATTTCATTGAATCCAATACATGAGTTGCAACTATTATATCTTTTTTAGTCCTTTTCATATGGTCTATTATTTTGTTTTCTATTATAGGAACAGATATAGATGGAATCTCACAGCACAAATCCCCTCTACCGATTATTATGCCATCAACTTTTTTGCTTATTTCACAAATATCTTCTATACCTTCCCTACATTCAATTTTTGCCCATAATTTAGGTTTGTAAACTATACTTTCTTTCTTTCTAATATTCCTTATTAAAAGTTTAGTTTCTTCTATTTCAGTTGCAGATGATACGTAGGAAAGATCTATTATATCCATTCCATTTATTACAGCCCATCGTATGTTATCCTTATCCCTATCTGTCAGTTCCTGATCTTCTCTGTCCATATTAATTGCATTTACACCTTTTTCAGCTCTTATTATCCCGCCAAGTATCACTTGTGCAGTAATTATTTCTTTATTCTTGTTTATACCTTGAACTTCAAATTTCATAGTTCCATCCTTCATGGAAATCTCTCGTACACCATAAAGCCTTGAAAAATCCCCTTTAAAACTAAGAGGTATTACATTGTCTTTGTTTTTCACGCTTTGGTAGTAGTCTGGTGATGAAAATCTAACCTTTTCCCCGGGTATAACCTTTTTTTCTCCATTAAAACTTTTATCAACTCTTATCTTGTTGCCTTGAAGATCAGCCAAAAGCTCTATATTAGGATACCTTTCCTTTATATATGCAATTTGACCTGCCATAATATTTAAATTTCCATGAGATAAATTGAATCTAAAGATATCTGTCCCACTCTCAACCATCTTATCTATAAAATCCTTTTCCTTTGCATTAGGACCTATGGAGCTTATTATTTTCACTTTATAACCTCTTACAATAATTAATGCTTTAATAAAAATTATGTGGCTTCAAAAAATTTATAACCAATATCTTAAATTAATTTAAAATAAAAAGCACTATTAAGACTTTTAATCTTAATAATGCTTAGACAGATTATTTATTTTCTTTTATTCCTTTGATTTAACAAAATACTCATACCTATAACAAATGTTGTTATCTCTGCTAGTGGGACTGTAAGCCACACTCCGTCAACTTCTAATACTGTTGGAAGTATAATAAGCCCTATAAGTATGCCTCCAATGCCTCTTGATATGGACATTATGGTAGAAATTCTATGTTTTTCTATTGATTGAAAGTATATAGTAGTCAATATATTTACTCCCATAAATATAAAAGCAATAAAGTACAAACAGATTCCCCTTGTAGTTATCTGAACTAAAGATAAATCGTTACTAAAGATACTTATCAAAACTTTTGGAAATAAAATTCCTGTAAGAAAAAACACTGTTCCAAAACTTAAAGCTGTTAGGTTCGCTATTTTCAAAATTTTAAAGACTCTTTTTTCTAGTTTAGCTCCGTGATTTATGCTTATTATTGGTTGAGTAGCTTGTGCGATTCCATTAAATATGCTTACGAAAATCAATCCTATATTAGCGATTATGCTATAAGCTGAAATTCCTAAGTTGCCAAGATATTTATGGATGGTTATATTAAACGCAAATATAACTATTCCACCTGATATCTCCATGATAAATGAAGGTACGCCTCCAAAAATCATCCTTTTAAATATACTAAAATCAAAACTTTTTAAATTAAATTTTAGAGTACAGGATTTTTTAAGAAAATGAGTACTTATAATACTAATTCCTACGATTGGAGATACAAAGGTAGCTAGAGCAGCCCCTTTCATCCCCATTCCCAAAGGAAACACCAATATATAATCAAGAATTATATTTGTAAGACTACTTAAAATCATGCTCCACATAGCAAGCTGAGGAGCCTTGTCATTTCTTACAAATATACTCATCATCGGATTCAAAATAAATCCTACTGGCATTATCATAATTATTTTCATATAATCTTCTACTAATTTTATACTTTCATTATTTGCCCCTAGAAATATAGCTATCTCATCTAAAAAGGCAAATCCTATGAAAGTGAGCAATGCTCCACTTATTATTCCCATTGCCAAGGAATAAGTAAAGACTTTATTTTCGGACTCCGTATCACTTCTCCCTTTTGATATTGATAAAACCGTAGCTCCTCCCATTCCAAATAGAAATGCTAAGGCACTAAACAAATTATAAAGTGGAAGGACTATATTCAACGCTGCCAATCCTTCAGGTCCAACACCTTGTCCTATAAACATAGTGTCAAAGAATATATATGAAGATACACTTAAAACTCCCGCTATGCTTGGAATGCAATATCTGAAAAATAGCTTTCCTATATCTGCTTTTAATAAATCTGTATTTCCTCTCATGCTTTTACCTCGTCATCCAAATTTAAACCCATTTAATCATTTTAACTTATTTAAATATGGTGTCAAGGTTTTAAAATTCTTTTCTATCATCTCAAATCGATATTTATCTTATTTTCCTTAAGTACATGGTACATAGTTGAAATACTCTTTGGTAATTGAAGTTTATATTTCTCATCTTTGCTATGCTTTTCATATAGGAGTTCATAACTACCATCAGATACTGGATTTCTAAGATTTAATATACTTCTACAAGATAAAAATGCTTCATCCCCACTATCACTTACAAAAGATATAGTATTAGCTAGGTTTACTCTAAGGTCACCACATGTCTTTACCTCTACTTTAAAGCTCTGCTCATCCTCACTAATTGACAATATCTCGAAATAATTTTCTTCATCATTTGATATTTTCTTCTGGAAATCTTTAATGTCCATTTGTTCTAAGTGGTCTTTATCCACACTATGAACTATATATGGTATAACTTCTAAAGATCTTGGAATCTCATCATAATCCATAGTACTTAGCATATAATTGATTTTATTCTCTTCTTTAATTCCACTTCCACTGAAATGACTATCAAGGATTCTTCCCTTCTCATCTTTCACTATAAAGCCTATGATATCCTTTTCTTTATCATAGCTTAGAGAATTTGTAATCTCTATATCTATTGAGGCTTTTATCTCCATAGGAGAAACCACAACTTCATTATAAATAACATTAAAATCTTTTCCTTTAGTAACTTTCTTATTTGAAATGGTGTTTGTGCTATTTAAGAGTTTTGTACTATCTACATTTACTTTATAGCTCCATTCACAATTCTCTTTTGACAAAGTACTTGTCAATTCATATTTTGAAGGCAATTCCTCTTCTGTTATTAAATTTATAATCAAAATCCCTTTGTCTTTATCCAAGGATATATAATCATCACTGACTCTTTTACTGTGAACAAATCTGCCATTTACAGCTATCTTTAAATCTTCCTGTCCAACCTCCCATGGATTTTCACCCTTTATCTCATATACAGCTTTTATACTGTTTGACTCCGATATGATTCTTTGAAGGGTTATATCATATCCATATTTCGAAATTGTACTTCCTACATTTGTACCAAATTCTCCACCTTTTCTTGAAGTTATTTTTTTAGTTGATATTTCTTCAAAAAATCCCGCTATCTTTGCTGACACATTAAAGGACTTCTCTCCTACTCCTACAATTGTCACTACAACTATTGCAGCTGCTACCCACTTTATTAATCTATTTTTATCCCTACTACTTTTTTCTGTATTAGCATCACTGTTAAAATTTCTCTCATCTAAAGAATTCAAGGTAAATTCTATAGCATCATCTATATTCTTTGGTATGTCATCATTATTTTTCATCTTCCTCTTCAAAAACATATCTTCTTTTTCTTCTCTATTCACAGCTTAATCCTCCTTTAAAATTGAATATAGCTTTTTTCTAGCTCTAGAAAGTCTTGACTTTAAAGTTCCTTGAGGTGTCTCTAAAATCTTAGCCATGTCCTTTAAAGATAAATCTTCATAATAATACAACTTCACTATTATTTTCAGTTCCTCTTCTAAAGAATCTAGTGCTCTTTTAAGGTCTAAGTCTTCATATGTATCTACATATCTTTCTTCACTAGCCTTGTTATCCCTATCTAGAAATGTTACTCTGTTGTTTTTTCTACATATCTCATAGCACTGATTTATTACAATTTTTATAAGCCAAGTTTTGAAATACTCATCATTCCTCAATACACCTATACTTTCATAAGCCTTTAATATAGATGATGATAAAGCATCCTTTATATCCTCTTCTTCCTTAAGAATAGTCTTTGCCACTCCATACATAGAGGACTTATGATCTCTAATAAGATTACAAAAAGCATTTTTATCACCTTGTTTTGCTCTTTTTACTAAAAGCAGTTCTTCATTGCCACTTGGTATTATCCCTGTCATTGAAACCTCCATTGTAAACCTCCTTTATAATTTCTTATCTACTATTTAGATGCAGAACTATGAGGTTTGGTTCTCTAACTTTAATGTTTTTATATTACTATAGACTTTCTTTTCTTCATAGGATTTAAATATAAAAAAACAAACCCCTAAACTGCAAAACAGTTTAGGGGTTCTCTATGATTTATTCTTCATCATCATAAAAATCTAAATACGAATGTTTTTCTCCATCCTTTTGCCATCCTAGGATGGAATCCATATTTACATTTTCAGCGGCTCTAAAGATTGATTTATCAACATCTTTAAAGTCCTTCTTGATATTCGAAATCATCTCTTTTATCTCATATCTCTTATTTCCGATTTTCTTGGCAGCTACCATGCATGCACAGTTTAGCGGCCATATTCCTGCACCTTGGATAAAATTCTTTATATGCTGCTCTTCTATAAGGTACATAGGTCTTATAAGCTCTATGCCCTCAAAGTTTGTAGCTCTAAGCTTCGGAAGCATTGTCTTAAAGTTTCCTGCATAAAGTACATTCAGCATGGTGGTTTCTATTACATCATTGAAATGATGTCCCAATGCTAGCTTGTTGCAGCCAAGCTCCTTTGCTTTTGCATAAAGGAATCCTCTCCTCATCCTTGCACACATATAGCAAGGATATTCTTGAGCTATCCTATCCACAACTTGGAATACATCTGATGGATATATTTTTATAGGTATATTTAAATACTGGCAGTTGTCTATAAGAAGCTCCTTAACATTTTCATGATATCCAGGGTCCATAACTAAGAATTCTAGTTCAAAGTTCATTTGGCCATGACGCTGAAGTTCTTGGAAAAGTTTTGCCATAAGAAGGCTATCCTTTCCCCCTGATATAGCTACAGCTATCTTATCACCATCTTCTACTAGGTTGTATTCCTTTATGGCCTTAGTAAACTTAGACCATATTTTCTTTCTGTATGTTTTTACTATGCTTCTTTCTATCTCCCCTAGAGTTTTTCTCTCACTAGTTGGGACTAGAATTTCACATCCTTCTCCTGCTATTCCGCTCATAAAAAACACCTCTCTTTAACAAAACCATTATATCATGTTTCTTATCTTCTTTTTCTTTCTCTAGGCTTGTTTTGAGCAATCTCTACATTTATCCTACAGCCCTTAATCTTTTTCTTGCTTAAAGCATTTACAATGTTGCCTTCGTACTCTTTAGGAATATTTACAAAAGTGTAGTTGTCATATATATCTATATTTCCTATAACTCTTCCTTTTATCTTTCCGTTTTCAGCTATGAATTTAACGAAATCTCTAGGCTCTACACCCTTACTTTTTCCTATATTGATGAATAGTCTACATACATCTTCTCTATTTCCACCACGTGATTGTTGTCTAGAACCCTCTGTACGATTTCTTTGTCTTCTCTGTGGAGTCATATCTATATCTTCCTTATCCATGAAAGCTAAGTTATTCTTTAATAAAACTGCTGCAAGCTCTACTGGAGTTATTCCTTCTTCTTCAAACTCTTGAAGAACTGAAGTATATTTATCCATATCTATTTCACTTATAGTACTCTTTAAATCTTCCATAAGCTTTTCTGTTCTTACTTTCTTAAGCTGTTTCATTGAAGGAATTTGTTCTGGAGTTATATTCATTTTTGTGTATGACATTATGTCCTTTAGAGCATAGAACTCTTTTGGTGAAGTCATAGTTATAGCTGTTCCTAATCTTCCAGCTCTTCCTGTTCTACCTATTCTGTGAACATAGAATTCCTCATGGTTTGGTACATCATAGTTGAATACCATCTCAACATCATCTATATCAAGTCCTCTTGCCGCTACATCTGTTGCTACAAGGATTTTTATATCTCCAGTTTTGAACTTCTTTATAACTTCAAGTCTTGCTCCTTGATTCATATCTCCATGTATCTTGTTGCAAGAATAACCCTTTTGTGAAAGTTCATCTGTTATTTCATCAACCATTCTCTTTGTGTTACAGAATATCAATGAAAGCTTTGGATTGTGTATATCTATAAGTCTTGTCAATACTTCTATTTTGTATCTCTCTTCAACTTCAATATACTTTTGATCTATATGAGTATTTGTTAATTCCTTCTGCTTAACTTTTATCTTTTGAGGATTGTCGAAATATTTGTCAACTATCTCTAAGATGTTTTTCTTCATAGTTGCAGAGAATAATAGGGCTTGAATCTCGCCTTCTATTTGACTTAATATCTCCTCTATATCCTCTCTAAATCCCATGTTTAGCATTTCATCCGCCTCATCTAGTACTAGAGACTTAAGGTTATCAAATTTGATAGTACCTCTTCTCATGTGATCCATTACTCTTCCCG
>JALEZF010000093.1 GCA_022773025.1 Clostridium sp.
AAGGGATAAAGACTTACATTAAGATTCCTAATATAATAAAAGAAGAATTTCAAAAGGTTACTGACATTATAAGCAGGAATTTAGACAATATAAATGGAATTGTAACCGCTAATTTAGGCATTATGAATATGTTTAAGGACAAGACGGACATAATAGGTGATTACAAACTAAATATATACAATAGTAAAGGAGTAAGCTTTTTTGAAAATATCTTAGACAGCATACCTTTAAGTCTAGAGCTTAACAAAAAAGAGATAGAAGAAGTTATGAAAAAAGTTTCTGATTCTAACATAGGATATATGGTCTATGGAAAACCAGAGCTTATGATAAGTGAATACTGCCCTGTTGGAGCGGTTATGGGAGGAAAGGACAGCACTAAGGAATGCAGTGGACAATGCTTAAAGGGAAGATATATATTAAAAGATAGAAAAAATGAAGAGTTTTTAATAAAGAACGATATGTTCTGTAGGACTGGAATTTATAATGGTGTAAGTATAAATCTCATTGATAATGTTAAAGAGCTTGAGGCTATGGGAGTAAATAATTTTAGATTAGATTTTATAGATGAAGGATATGAAGAAACGAAAAAAGTTATAAAATATTTATTAACTGGAAAAGGAAATATGGGGAAAGGCAGTTACACCAGAGGGCATTATAAAAGAGGTGTAGAGTAAGAGGTGATATTATGAACAAAAAATCATTAAAGGTTTTGGAATTTGATAAGATAAAAGAAACCTTAAAAAGATATACTGCAAGCAGCGCAGCAAAATCCCTAATAGAAGAATTAGAACCTTATGAATCCTCCTATGAAGTTAGAAGGGCACTTAAGGAAACTGAAGAAGCATTGAAGCTTTTAGGTAAGAAGGGAAGTCCTCCTTTTGAAGGATTATATGATGTGCGTGAGGCCATTGAAAGAGCTTCTAAAGGCGGAACTTTAATGGCTGGAGCTATTCTCAAGATAGGAAATATGATGCGCTGTGCTAGAAATTTAAAGGACTATATTGGAAGAAAAGAGGAAGAAGAAGCATATCCTCTTTTAGAAAACATATGTGAAGGTATAGTTCCATTAAAATCTCTAGAAAATAGCATCTTTAATATAATAATAAGTGAAGAGGAGATAGCTGACAGTGCTAGTACAACTCTTTACAATATAAGAAAATCTCTTAGAGAAAAGAATTCTTCTATAAGGGATAAGGTAAATGATTTTATAAGAAGCAACTCAAAATATCTTCAAGAAAACTTATATACTATGAGAGGGGAAAGATATGTAGTACCTGTAAAAGCAGAATTCAAGGGAGCTGTTCATGGCTTAGTTCACGATCAAAGTTCATCAGGGGCTACATTATTTATGGAACCTATAACCTTAGTTAAACTTAATAATGATATAAAAGAGCTTATGCTTAAGGAAAAGGCAGAAATTGAAAGGCTCCTTGCAGAATTATCAGCTAAGATATATGAAAATATAGATGTAGTAAAGATAGATAGTAAAATAGTGTGGGAGATGGATTTTATATTTGCAAAGGCTAAATATGCCAGCGATATAAATGGAATATGCCCAGAAGTAAATGATGATGGAAGTTTTGATATAGTAGAGGGAAGACATCCATTGATAGATAGAAATATAGTTGTACCTTCTAGCATAGAACTAGGTAGAGAATTCACTTCAGTAGTTATAACAGGTCCTAATACTGGAGGTAAAACTGTAACTTTAAAAACCGTTGGACTTATTCATATAATGGCATTGAGTGGAATTCTTATACCTGCTCGAGAAAATTCTTCAATAGCATTTTATAAGGAGATATTTGCAGATATAGGAGATGAGCAAAGCATAGAGCAGAGTTTATCTACATTTTCATCTCATATGACTAATATAGTGAATATAATTGAAAAGGCAGATAAAGAGTCATTAGTACTATTTGATGAGCTTGGAGCTGGAACAGACCCTACAGAAGGTGCAGCCCTTGCTATCTCTATTTTAGAGTATCTAAAAAATAGAGAGGTAAAGATCATAGCAACTACCCACTATAGTGAACTTAAAGTTTATGGACTTAAAACTCAGGGAGTGGAAAATGCATCAGTTGAATTCGATGTGGAAACTTTAAAGCCAACTTATAGATTACTATTAGGCATACCAGGAAAGTCAAATGCCTTTGAAATATCAAAACGACTTGGGCTTATAGATGACATCATAGGAGAGGCAAGGACACTAATATCCACTGATTCTTTAAAATTTGAGGATGTAATTGAAAATCTTCAAAGTAAAAGCATTAAAGCCGAAAGAGATGCAATGCTTGCAAGCAGTCTAAAACAGCAGTCTATGACTTTAAAAGAAGAATATGAAAAGAAACTTAAATCTCTGGAAAAAATCAGAGAACGAGAAATAAATGAAGCTAAGAGAGAGGCTAGAAATTTATTAAGAGAAGCAAAAGAAGATGCTGACAAGATTTTAAAGGATATGAGAGATCTAGAAAAATTAGGATACAGCTCTGAAGCACGTGGCCTATTAGAGATAGAGAGAAAGAAATTAAAAGATAAGCTTGAAAAACATGAAGAAAAGATTGATTTATCTTCAAAGAACAAGGGGAAAGGTATCAAAGAAGTAAAACTTGGAATGGATGTAATGCTTCCATCTTTAAATCAAAAGGTTACAATTATCTCTATGCCTGACAGCAAAGGAGAAGTTCAAGTTCAAGCTGGAATAATGAAAATAAATGTTAAAGTTAAGGATCTATCAGAAATATCCCCTACAGAAGAGGCTAAACAAAACAAAGTTAGATCCAAAAGAGAAGTTAAGCTTAATATGAGAACAACATCATCTTCGGTGGATTTAAGAGGAATGGATGGCCAAGAAGCAGAATATACCGTTGACAAATATTTAGATGAGGCATATTTAGCTGGACTCCCTGAGGTTTCTATAATTCATGGAAAAGGTACCGGCATCTTAAGAAAGATTATAAATGACATGTTGAAAGCTCATCCGCATGTGAAGACTTATAGGCTAGGTGAGTATGGTGAAGGTGGAAATGGTGTTACCATAGTACAATTAAAGTAGACTGGGAGAGATTTTAATGATATTAGTTAGCGCATGTTTATGTGGAGTAAACTGCAAATATAGTGGCGGCAACAACTTGAATGATAAAGTTCAGAAGCTTTTTAAAGAGGGCAAAGCAATGGCCATATGTCCAGAGGTTTTAGGAGGATTAGACACACCAAGACCTCCTCATGAGATAATAGATGGGGACGGAAAAGGTGTATTAGATGGAAGATGTACAGTTAAATCTAAAGATAATTTGGATTCAACGAAAGCTTTTCTAAAAGGTGCTTATGAAACTTTAAATATTGCAAAAATAATCAATCCTGAATATATAATTTTAAAAGCTAACAGCCCTTCTTGTGGATTTAGAACTATATATAATGGAAAGTTTGATGGCAGTATGATTCAAGGCAATGGTGTCACTGCAGAGCTGCTATTTCAAAATGGATATAAGATTCTTTCGGAAGAAGATTTATAACCAAATAATAAAGGTTGTATAAAATAGGATTTTAATAATCCTTTGATACAACCTTTTTTTACTTTACAACTTTTATATTTTCCACCTGAGGGTCTTCGGTACCTTGAACATAGAGACCTACGCGTTTTAAATCTTCAACATAATTTATTATTTCTTCAGTGATTATTTCTCCAGGACATAACACAGGTATTCCAGGAGGATATGCCATTAAAAATTCGCTGCTGATACGATTTATGCTTTCCTTTAAAGGAAGTGAAACTTTATTGCTATTGAAGGCTGTACGAGGACTTAGCTTTAATTCAGGAATCTTTGGAATATCTAAAAAGTCTGGTTTTGAATCGCTTTTTCCTAAAAATTCATGGCTGATTTCTTTTAAAGCTTCAATTAATTTATCCATGGCTTCCTTTGTATCACCAAAGGATCCAACAGCAAGTACATTATATAAATCTGAAAGCTCCATTTGTATATGATATTTATTGGAAAGAATCATGTCCAAATCATAGCCTGTTATACCTAAATCTCTACAAGTTATAGTTATTTTTGTAGGGTCTAAAGCAAAAACTCCTGGGGTATTTAATATTTCCTCTCCAAAACAATAAAAGCCAGGGATTTTATTTATTTCTTTTCTAACATAATTAGAAAGTTCTATAGCTTTATCTGATAATTCATTTCCGTTTAAAGCAATTTGACGTCTTGCACAATCTAAAGAAGCCATAAGTATATAGGAAGGTGAAGTTGTCTGTAAAAGGCTTAAAACTTGATGAACCCTGTTTATATCTATATATTTAGATTTAATTTGTAAAAGTGAACATTGAGTTAAAGCTCCTATGATTTTATGGGTACTTTGGGCACAAATATCTGCTCCAGCTTTAATGGCGGATATAGGCAAATTTTTATTAAAGCCTAAATGAGGGCCGTGAGCCTCGTCCACAATAAGTGGTATGTTGTGACTATGAACTATATCCGCAATGGTTTTTATATCGGTAGCTACACCATAATAAGTAGGATTTATAATAAGAACTGCTTTTGCTTCTGGATGTTCCGCTAAAGCTTTCTTTACAGTATTTGGCATAACACCATGAGCTATACCCAGTTTTTTGTCTAGCTCTGGTTGCATATATACAGGCTTAGCGCCACTTAATATTATCCCAGCAGTTACGGATTTGTGTACATTTCTAGGAATTATTATAGTATCTCCTTCATTTACCACGGACATTATCATAGCTTGTATTGCTCCAGATGTTCCGTGAATAGAAAAAAAGGCTGCATCAGAACCATAAGCATCAGCTGCTAATTCTTGAGCTTTTTTTATAGCACCAGTTGGGTGATGGAGGCTGTCCACAAGTTTAAAAACAGTAACATCGATTTTAAATGGATTTGATCCCATAAAATTTTTGAATTCTTCGTCTATGCCGATACCTTTTTTGTGGCCAGGTACATGAAAAGGTATCGTATCTCTGCTCACATACTCCATTAGTGCATCAAACAAAGGCGTTTCATTTTGATTTAATTTATACACTTTGATAAACACCTACTTTCATATAATTAAAATATTACATAATGAAAAAATTCCCAATAAAATCAATAATATTATATGTTATAGCATATGAAATTGCAATATACAAGAAAAGTTTAAAAATCTAAGAATAATAATTTAGCCTATGGCAATAATAAGGAAAAGGAGGGATAAATTATGGAGTGTTTAAATTTAAAAAAGAGAACTATAAATTCAAGCCACAGTGCTAAAAAATTAAGAAGGCAGGGGATAGTACCTGGAGTATTGTATGGAGGAAATAGACAAAATTTTTTATTTGAAATAGGAGAGATGGATCTTAATAAAGAAATTTTAAATAATGGTGAATTTGGATTAGTGAATATAAATATAGATGGACATGAAGAAAAAGCTCTCATAAAAGAAGTTCAGAAAAATCCTGTCACTCATGAAATAATACACATAGATTTAGAAAGTGTAACTAAGGATAAGATAGTTAATGCTGAAGTTCCAATAAAATATTGCAATGAAAGTTTAGTAAAGAAAAATGGTGCAATAATTCAAAAAGAAAGAGACACGGTAACGGTAAAATGCTGTTCAGAAAATATACCTAAATATATAGAGGTTGATTTAAATGCTAGACATTCTAGAGCTGTAAGAATAAATGATGTTGAGTTTGGTGAAGCAGTTGATTTTTTAGAATCACCAGAAACTATAATAGCTAGCATTACATATAGCAAAAGAGATGAATCAATAGACGCCGAATAAAGCCGTATACAATAAGAACTTAAGCTTGAAAAATGCTTAAGTTCTTATTGTATCTTCAATTTACAAATAGGATAAATCTAATATATTACAATATTAAAGATATAGGCATAATAGTAAAAAAAACTTGGTTGATTCAGTAAATTTGTAGTATAATAGAGGTGTTATTAGTTGTAATTAGGAGGAATAATAATGGCTTATTTAGAGAAATATAATAGCTGGATAGAGTCTAGTTTTATAGATGAAACGACTAAAAATGAACTAAGAGGACTGAAAGATGAAAAGGAAATTGAGGATAGATTTTATAAAGAGTTGGAATTTGGTACTGGTGGATTAAGAGGAATAATAGGAGCTGGAACAAACAGAATGAATATATACACTGTTAGCAAAGCATCTCAAGGTTTTGCGGACTTTCTAAATTCTAACTATAATAAGCCATCAGTAGCCATAGCCTATGACTCTAGAAATATGTCTAAAGAGTTTGCAATGGCTACCGCATTAACTTTATGTGGTAATGGTATAAAAGCATATTTATATGAGTCATTAAGACCAACACCTATGCTTTCTTTTGCTGTAAGAGAACTTAAGTGCAGTGGAGGAATTGTTATAACTGCATCACATAACCCTAAAGAATATAATGGATATAAAGTATATGGACCTGATGGGGGACAAGTAACTGATAATGATGCGAAATCAATTTTAAGTTTTATAAATAAAATAGAAAAATTTGAAGCTGTGAAGACTATGTGCCGTGAGAAAGCTTTGAATGAAGGAATATTGACTATCATAGGTGAGGAGATAGACAAAAAGTATATAGAAGCTGTGAAATCTTTATCTATAAGAAAAGATATCATAAGAGATAGGGCATCAGAGTTAAAAGTTATATACACTCCTATCCATGGTTCAGGGAATATTCCAGTTAGAAGAGTGCTTAATGAATTAGGGTACACGAATCTAGAAGTTGTAAAAGAACAGGAACTTCCAGATGGGAATTTTCCAAGTGCTCCATATCCTAATCCAGAAGATCCTAAAGTATTTGCTATAGCTTTAGACATGGCTAAAAATGAGAATCCTGATATAATATTTGGAACTGACCCTGATTGTGATAGAATCGGTGTAGTAGTAAAAGATAAGAATGGCGACTTTAAGGTTCTTAGTGGAAACCAAACAGGAATACTTCTTACAAATTATATTTTAAATTCTCTAAAGGAAACTAATTCTTTGCCGAAAAATGGAGTAGTTATAAAAACTATAGTGACATCTGAAGGAGCAAGAAAAATAGCAGAAAAGTTTAATGTTGAGCTTCAAGATGTTCTTACAGGTTTTAAGTATATAGGTGAAAAGATTAAGGAATTTGAAAAGGGCAATGATAAGACATATATCTTTGGCTTTGAAGAAAGTTATGGATATCTTTATGGCACCTATGCTAGAGATAAGGATGCCGTTGTAGCAGCATCTATGATATGTGAAATGGCACTTTACTACAAGACAAAGGGTATGAGTTTATATGAAGCATTGCTTGCCCTTTACAATGAATATGGATGTTTTAAAGAAACTCTAATGTCTATAGAGCTTAAAGGAAAAGATGGTCAAGAGAAAATATCATCCTGTATAGAGTATTTGAGGCATTCAATGAAGACTACTATAGGTGAAAGTAAGATAGTGAGCAAACTTGACTATAAGTTAAGCATAGAAAAAAATCTTATAACCTTTAAGGAGCATGCTATAAACTTACCAAAGTCAAATGTTTTGAAGTTTATCTTAGAGGATGGATCATGGTTTGTAGTAAGACCATCAGGTACGGAGCCTAAGATGAAGGTTTATATGGCTGTAGTAGGAAGGGATATAGAAGATGGCGAAAAGAAGATGGATGAATTTAAGGAAAAAATCACAAAAATAATAGATGAATCATTAAAATAATAATTTTGTTTCTCCTTGCTACTTTTAGTAGCAAGGATGAACTTTGAAAGGATGTTTTTATGAACTTAAAAGAAAAGCTTTCTGAATTAATTTTTTTAGAGGTAAAAACTAAGGAATTGGAAAAGCTTTTGCATGTAAATATTGATTGGAATGAGTCTGCGTTATTTATGCCAATTAGTGCAAGTTATATCTCTAAAAATATTAACGACAATAATAAGATAGATAATATACCTGTTTCTGAATTTATATTTGGAATGACACTAACAATTGGATGTGATAAAGAATTTAGATTCAACAATATATATAAGGCCCTTGTTAGAGAAATACCTGATGCTGTTTCTTATATAAAAAGTGTTGTTGCAGACTTTGTGAAAAATGAAAAGCTTGTATCTGCCTATGCTGTTTTAAAAGGACTTATTGAAATAGAGGCAAATGAGGACAATTATGAAAAAGCACTAATTGTAAGTGAAGCTTTAAGACAAAAAAATAAGGAATATAAAGATGAGGAACTTATAATAATTGAGGATATGAAGGATAAAATTCAAAGTCCACTTCCATATTTTTATGAATCACTTATATATAAAGATGATGAAAGATATGATATGGCGATGATATCCTTAGATACATATTTTAAAAAAGGTGGAAAGAGAGAAGTTCAAATTTTAGAGTTTGAAGAGTGGCTTAGAAAATCTGCAAACTATGAAAAAGCCAAAGAGGTCTTATATGAAGAACCATCTAAAGCATTAGAACTATTTTTGCCTTTATTAGATGAAAATAGCGACAATCCTCTTATTTACTACCACATAGCTGTGGCTTATAGATTAACAGATAATTATGAGAAGGCCATTTATTATTTAAATGAATCTGTAAACTTAGATGATAACATATTAGAAGTTGTAAATGAGCTTGGACTTAACTATGCTTCATTAGGAGACTATGAAAGTGCATTAACTTACTTTAAAAAAGCTTTTGAAGTTACAGGAAATATAGAATTCTGTACAAATATAATAATGTGTTATTTAAATTTAAATAATATAAAAGAAGCAAAAATATATTTCGAGAAGGGGGAACAAATAGATAAAGAAGACGAAATTTTAAAAGACATTAAGAGGTATTTTTAAAAAATAAGCAAGACAAGTAGTATTGTAGATTTTCATAGCCATATAATACCTGGGATTGATGATGGATCTAGAAATTTTGCTATGACTAGTTCTATGTTAGACATTTCTAAAAAACAAGGAGTAGAATATATAGCAGCAACTTCACACTTTATATGCGGTGAATTAGAGTATTCTAGAGAAGAATATGATTTAATATTAAAAAATGTACGAGAGAATGTGAAGGATATAAATGTTGTTTCTGGTATGGAGGTATACATTAATCCAGATTTAAAAAAACTATATAAAGAAAAAAGAATATGGACTATAAATAATTCTAGATATATGCTTATAGAATTACCTATGAATGATTTTCCAATGTATACAGAGGAAGTTTTTTATGACTTAAGACTTGAGGGAATAGTACCTATTCTAGCTCATCCTGAAAGAAATAGAGCCATTATAAAAGATGAAACACTTTTGGAAGCTCTAATAGAACAAGGTGCTATGGCACAAATGAACGTAGGAAGCTTAACTGGTGCCTTTGGAAAAACAGTTAAGGAGTTTTCTGAAAGGCTAGTTAAAAGAAATATGATACATATACTGGGCAGTGATGCACATAATGATGTTCATAGGACTACATCTGTTGAAGAGGGAAGAAAGATGCTGAAAAAAATCAATCCTGATTTATTTGATTGGATTGAGGGTAATGAAGAAAAAATAATTCTTAATGAAGAAATTCAATGCTTGAATATATGTAATTATAAAGAAAAAAGATTTTTTAACTTCTTCAAGAGAAGAGAAAGGAGATAATTACATGATAGTAAAAAAAGCAATTATACCTGCAGCAGGACTGGGCACTAGATTTTTACCAGCTACCAAAGCTCAGCCAAAGGAAATGCTTCCAATAGTTGATAAGCCAACTATACAATATATAATAGAAGAAGCTGTAGCTTCAGGAATAGAAGAAATTCTTATAATAACTGGACGAAATAAGAGGGCTATAGAGGATCATTTTGATAAATCAGTAGAGCTTGAACAAGAACTGGAGCATAGCGGCAAGCAAGAACTTTTAGACATGGTTAGAGACATAAGTAATATGGTTAATATCCATTATATAAGACAAAAAGAACCTAAAGGACTGGGTCATGCAATTCATTGTGCAAAGACTTTTGTAGGTAATGAACCTTTTGCGGTAATGCTTGGTGATGATGTAGTAGATAGTAAGGTTCCTTGTTTGAAACAGTTAATTGACTGCTTTGATGAATTTAAAACTTCGATTTTAGGTGTGCAGACCGTTTCTGAAAGTGAAGTTGACAAATACGGTATTGTAAAAGGACTTCATATAGAGGACAGAGTATACAAAGTAAAAGACCTAATTGAAAAACCAAAGGCAGAAGAAGCCCCATCTAATATTGCTATCCTTGGAAGGTATATAATAACTCCAAAAATCTTTGAAATATTAGAAAATACACTACCAGGAAAAAATGGAGAAATTCAATTAACAGATGCCTTAAAACAGCTTATAAAGCATGAAGCTATGTATGCTTATAATTTTGAAGGCAGAAGATATGATGTAGGTGATAAAATGGGCTTTTTAGAAGCAAGCATTGAACAGGCGTTAAAGAGAGAAGACCTTCAAGAAAGTTTAATGAAATATTTGATAAGTCTTAAAGACAATGAGCAGTTCAAGGAACTTTACGAAAGAGTTATGGAAAAACAATAGAGATAAATATTAGATTTTCTTAAAGCTAGTGACTTCTTAGTTGCTAGCTTTAATTGAAGATAAAAAAATGTTATGGTATAATCCAATAGTAATATAGTATGATAAATTTGGATTTAAAGGTGATAATATGGCAAGAGAAAGAATGAAATTTTTAAATATTGAAGTTGATAATGTTAACATGGAAGAAGCAATAGATGAAGTGAAGAACTTAATAGAAACTCCAGGCTATCATTATGTTGTTACACCAAATGCAGCACATATAGTAATGCTTGAAGAGGATTTAGAGTTTAAAGAGGTTTATGATGATGCGGATTTAATACTTACAGATGGAATGCCTCTTATATGGATATCAAAGGTCTATAAGACCCCAATAAAAGAAAAAGTATCTGGCTCTGATGCTTTCCCTCTTATATGTGAAATGGCAGCAGAAAATGGATATAAGGTATTTATATTAGGGGCCGCAGAAGGGGTGGCAGCAAAGGCAGCAGATAAGCTTAAAGAGAAATATCCTAAGCTTCAGGTGGCAGGTACCTATTCGCCTGTATATGGATTCGAAAAAGACGAAAGAGAAATAAAGAAAGTTATAGATATAGTAAATGAGGCAAAGCCAGATATACTTTTTGTAGGAGTTGGAGCACCTAAACAAGAGAAATTCATACATAAGTATAAAAATGAACTTAAGGTTCCAATATCTTTAGGAATCGGGGCAGCCATAGATTTTGAAGCTGGAAATATAAAGAGAGCTCCAAGATGGATGCAGAAGTCTGGACTTGAAGGTTTCTATAGATTCTTCAAGGAACCACGTAGATTATTTAAAAGAGTATTTATAGATGATTTTAAGATATTCAGCTTAGCATTCAAATATAGAAATAATAAATAGACTATAAAAATATTTTTATAGCCGGTATAAACCACTGAATTTATTAAAGGGTGATTTTATGAATTATTGTATGCAGTATTTAAAAACTGAAAATGTTAACCTGGTAAAAGATATGGGGATGATTCCTTACAAATTATATGAATTATATGGTTTTAATTCTTGGGTGTCTACCTTTGAAAATGGGGAGTATCCTTACTTAGAAAAAGAAGTTAAGGGACTAAAAATAGATTTTGTGAAAAGGCATTTTAATAATTATACTTTAGATGGGACAATACATTTATGGAAAAATTCTAAGGATATAGATATACTTCAGATATTTCATGTGACTTTAAGCTCTGTCATGTATGCTTACATGTATAAACTTAGAAATAAAGAAGGTAAGTTATATCTGAAGCTTGACTGTAGTTACAAGCTTCCTGAAAGAATAAACTCTTTAAATGTCATAGGAAAATCTATATTAAAAAAATTCTTTGGAAAGATAGATTTGATAAGCGTAGAGCAAGAAAAGCTTTATGAGGATTTAATAGAAGTAGCTCCTTATTTGAAGGAAAAGCTCGTGAACATACCTAATGGATTAGATTTTAAATATATGAAAACCATAGATGTAGAATATGATTACGATAAAAAGGAAAATATAATACTTACTGTAGCTAGAATTGGAGCTGAAGAAAAGCGAATAGATATGCTCTTAGAAGCTTTTGCATCCATAGATAATATAGAAAATCTAGGGTGGAAGCTACATCTAGTTGGACCTATAGAAGAGGATTTTAAAAAGAATATAGAAGAGTTTTATTCTAAATATCCTGCCTTGAAGGATTTAGTTGTATTTAAAGGAAATATAGAAAATAGAGAAGAGTTATATAAAGAATATGCAAAGGCTAAAATCTTTACACTTACATCGGAATTTGAGAGCTTTGCCTTTGTATTTATTGAAGCTGCTGCGCTAGGAAATGTCATTGTTTCCACGGATGTTGGTATTGCTAGAGAGCTTATAGATGGGGACAATGGCAAAGTTGTAGATATAAATGACAAGGATGGTTTTAGAGAGACATTAATTAAGTACATGACATGCAGTGATCTAAAAGAATGCAGTGAGAAAACAAGAAACCTGTGTTTAGAAAAGTTTGACTGGGATAATATAATAAAAAAATTACATGGATATCTCGTAGATTTATAAAGCTCCTTTTTAGGAGTTTTATAAATTTAGGCATATTTAAAAAGGAGATTTTGTAAAGTTATAGAATATATACATATATAAATTTAAAAATACAAAGGGGAATGAATTATGTTAAGTACTATGAATCTAAGGGATTTTACAAATGACCTAGCATCTAACTCTCCAGCACCAGGAGGCGGAAGCGTTGCAGCATTAAGTGCAGCATTAGCAAGCTCATTAACTAGCATGGTGTTTAATTTGACAATAGGAAAAAAAGTTTACAATAACTATGATGAAGAAATAAAGATAAAGATAAAAGAAAATTTAGAATGTGCAGTTAAGCTAAAGGATGATTTTATGGCAGCTATGGAAGAGGACACTGAGGTATTTATGAAATTGATGGCTGCTTTTAAACTTCCTAAGGAAACCGAAGAAGAAAAGGCCGCTAGGAAAATAGAGATATCTAAAGCTTACAAGTTAGCTTTACATGTGCCATACAGTCTTGCTAAAGCGTCTTTTGGGCTTTATGACAGTATATTGGTTGCCGCAGAATATGGAAACATAAATGCCATATCTGATGCTGGAGTTGCTGCATTAATGCTTCAAAGTGCTATTGAAAGTGCTGTTTTAAATGTAAATATAAATCTTTCATCCATGGAAGATGGAGAAGAAAAAGAAAACATAAGAATTTGTTGTAGAGATTTAGTTGAAGAAGGAAGAGTTAAGAGAGACAAGATTCTAGACATAACAAATTCAAAAATAGGGTAAAAGTAAAAAACCAGCAAAAGCTGGTTTTTTATTTTTGAGGAAGGTCATTTAAAGTTTTAAATTCAAATCCTTCGTTTTCCCAGTGAGTTAAAACTTCATCTAGGATTTCTGTATTTGTCTTAGAAACAGCGTGAAGCAATATTATGCCTCCATTATGTGTTCTTTTATAAATTGTATTTTTAGCCTTTTCATGAGAAGGCTGATTCTTAGGGTCCCAGTCATGATAAGCAAAGCTCCAAAATATAGTCTTATATCCTAAATCATCTGTATACTTTAAAGAACGTTCACTATATTTGCCCATAGGAGGTCTAAAAAATTTTGGCATAGTAGCACCGCTAGAAATCTTTGCGAATTCTTCTTCTACAGCTGTAAATTCCTTCTGAAATTTATCTTTGTCAGCTATAGAGGCCATGGAAGGATGTGTGTCACTATGATTGCAGACTAAATGACCTTCCTCTAGCATTCTTTTTACGATATCAGGATTTTGTTTTATGTATGGCTTTACAACAAAGAATGCAGCTTTTGCATTATGTTTTTTTAGGATATCTAAAATTTGAGGAGTATATCCATTTTCATATCCCTCATCAAAAGTTATATATAAAACTTTCTTTGAGGTATCACCTAAATGGTAAGCGTTGTAGTTATTAATAAAACTTTGACACTCCTTTGGACCTTCAGGTGGAAGGCCATCATTACGAACTTGGAAATACCAGTTAAGCTCATTAGTTGCTACATTTGCTTTAGTGGATTCTATAGAAGTTTCTTTTGAATTTAAGGCTGAAATAGCTACATTATTTAGATATCCACTGCTACAACACAAATTTGATAATATAATTAAACTTAATAGAGCTGTTTTCATTATAATCACCTCACATTAAATTAAAACTTTACTAATTATATAAGTCTCTTTTTAGTATTAGTAAAAAGACAAAAATAATTAATAATAAACATGGTAATAATGTAATTTAAGTACAGATTTATTATAAAGCCTAATGATTATCAAAGATAAGAGCAATGCACAGTTGAAAAGAAAGCTCATGTAGGGTATAATTTTATGAGGTTAGAAAGTTAGAATTAGAAAGGGATGTACATAGATGAAACTTGGAATAGTAGGATTACCTAATGTAGGGAAAAGTACTTTATTTAATGCAATAACTAAAGCGGGAGCGGAATCAGCTAATTATCCATTCTGCACAATAGAGCCAAATGTAGGAGTAGTTAGCGTGCCTGATCATAGATTAGATGAACTTCAAAAGTTATATGATTCAAAAAAGAAAATTTACACAGCAATTGAGTTTTATGATATTGCAGGTTTAGTTAGAGGAGCAAGCAAAGGTGAAGGCCTTGGAAATAAATTTTTATCTCATATAAGAGAAGTTGAAGCTATAGTTCATGTAGTTAGATGCTTCAATGATGAAAATGTAGTTCATGTAGATGGAAATGTGAATCCTATAAGGGACATTGAAACTATAAATCTAGAGCTTATATTATCTGATTTAGAAGTTCTTGATAGAAGAATGGAAAAAGCATTAAAGCTTGTTAGATCAGGGGATAAAAAGGCAAAAGAAGAATATGCTTTAATGGAAAGAATAAAGAATCACTTAGAAAGTGAAAAACCTGTTAGAACTTTAGAGGCCACTGAAGAGGAGCAAGAATTCATAAAGAGTCTTTTCCTTATAACCTCTAAGTCTGTATTATATGTTTCTAATATATCAGAAGATGATCTTGTAAGTGGAAACTTAGAAAACGAATATGTAAAAATAGTTAAGGATTATGCAGCAAAAGAACATTCAGAAGTTATAGTTGTATGCGCAAAGCTTGAAGAAGAAATGTCAACCTTAGATGATGAAGAGAAGAAGGAACTTTTAGAGGAATATGGACTTTCAGAAACAGGTTTAGATAAGCTTGTAAAGTCAAGTTATAAGCTTTTAGGACTAATGAGTTTCTTAACAGCAGGACCTCAAGAAATAAGAGCGTGGACAATAGTTACTGGAACTAAAGCTCCACAAGCAGCTGGAAAGATACACTCTGATATAGAGAGAGGTTTCATAAGAGCAGAAGTTATTTCCTACGATAAGCTTATAGAATGTGGTTCAGAGGCTAGTGCAAAGGAAAAAGGATACTTCAGACTTGAAGGTAAAGATTACATCATGGAAGATGGAGATGTAGTTCATTTTAGATTTAATGTATAAATAGATAAATATAAAAAATCAGGAGAAGCTTTTCAAAAGTTGTCTCCTGATTTTTATTTTTTGCATAAAAATAAATCTCTAGATAAACTAGAGATTTAAAATTTGGCGGGAATATGTGGGAATCGAACCCACCCATGATGTTATTAGCACCACAACACGGTGTTGAAGACCGGCGAGCACACCAGCACTCATCTACTCCCATGTAAATTAACTGCAAATATATAATATGATTTTTTTATGACTTTGTCAAGTGATAATAGCATATGAAAATTTTTATATTAAAAATCATATATTTTTTATATAAATTCATAATAAAAAAAAGGGTTTTTTAGATTAGTATAGAATATTTAAAATGTGGATTAAAGTGGTGAGAAGTGGAGGAAAATAGAGGGATGTTTATAGGCGAATATTATCATGCTATAGATACTAAAAATAGAATGATAGTTCCTTCTAAGTTTAGAGATGACCTAAATGGTAAATTTGTTTTGACCAAGGGGTTAGATGGATGCCTTTATGGATACCCTATAGAAGAGTGGAAGACACTTTCAGACAAGCTAAAAACATTGCCTCTCACTAACAAGAATGCAAGAGCTTTTGTTAGATTTTTCTTTTCGGGAGCTCATGAAATAGAAATAGACAAACAAGGTAGAGCTTTAATTCCTCAAAATCTTGTTGAATATGCCCATATAGAAAAGGAAATAGTAAGTATAGGGGTTTTAACTAGAATTGAAATATGGAGCAAGGAAGATTGGAATAATTACAATGATAGCAATGTAGATTTTGATGAAATCGCAGAAAAGATGCAAGAATTAGGCATATAAAAAGGAGACAGTTATGGAATTTAAACATGTATCAGTATTATTAGAAGAATGTATGCAAGGACTTAATATAAAAGAAAATGGGATTTACGTAGATTGCACCATGGGTGGTGCAGGACATTCAAGTGAAATTTTAAAGCATTTGTCGAAAAAAGGCAGGCTTATAGGCATAGACCAAGATAATGATGCATTAAAGGCATCCAAGGAAAGACTTAAGGATTATGAAAATGTCACTTATGTTCATAATAACTTTTACAACATATATGATATACTTGAAAGTCTTAATATAGAAAAAGTAGACGGAATACTTATGGATTTAGGGGTATCTTCATATCAGCTTGATAATGGAGAAAGAGGCTTTAGCTATATGAAAGATGCACCTCTTGATATGAGAATGGATAGAGACAATGGACTTTCTGCCTACGAGGTTGTAAACAAATATTCTTTAGAGGAGCTTTATAAGGTCATAAAAGAATATGGTGAAGAAAAATTTGCAAAAAGAATTGCCCAGTTTATAGTTTCAAGAAGAGAGGATAAGCCTATTGAAACAACTTTTGAGCTTGTAGATATAATAAAGGCTGCGATTCCTGCTAAGGCTAGACGTGAAGGACCACATCCAGCTAAGAGAACTTTTCAAGCTATAAGAATAGAGGTAAATTCAGAACTGGCAATATTAAATAAGGCTATAGAAGATAGCATTGAGAAACTAAATGAAGGTGGAAGATTAGCAATAATAACATTCCACTCGTTAGAAGATAGAATTGTTAAAACTAAATTTAAAGAATTAGAAAAACCATGCACTTGTCCTAAAGAGTTTCCTATATGTATTTGTGGCAAAAAACCGAAGGTTAAGGTGATTACAAGAAAGCCAATAGATCCATCAGAAGAGGAACTGGAAATTAATCCAAGAAGCAGAAGTGCAAAGCTTAGGGTAGCAGAAAAAATTTGTTCTAAATAAAATGGGGGTTGAATAATATGTTAACAGAGAAGGAATATGTAAATGGAAATAACGTGATATTGCCTAACAGAGAAGATGAAACCCAGGTAAAAAGAGAGAACTTACGAAAAAAGAAGAACGGTAACGCTACTAAAAATAAATTAAATGAAAAAAAGAAAAAACAGCATATAAATACTATAAAGGCTATAGCAATAGTGTTTGTATGCGGGCTTGTAGTAGTATGGAGGTATGGGGTAGCTTATAATGTACAAAAACAGCTTACAAGTATAAAATCAGAGCAAAATGCTTTAGTTAGAGCAAATGATAATTTAAGATTAGAACTTAAGAAAGTCAACAATTTTAAGTACATAGAAGAAAATGCAGAATCAAAATTTGGAATGGTTAAACCAGACAATAACAATGTAATTATTGCTGACTTATCAAAGGATAATTTTAAGAGTCACCAAGAGGAAAATAAAAAGAGCTCAACTTTTATAAATAAAATTAAACAATTATTTGCAAATAATTAGCCCTTAGTAAATACTATGGGCCTTAGCTTTTTTATCAATTATATGGAGGTATTATAGTGGCAAAAAGGGACTATAGAGATAAAGTTATTATAAAAAAGAGGATGACCGTAGTTTTACTTGGTATATTATTAATGTTTTCACTTTTGACAGTGAGATTATTTTATCTAATGATTATACAGGGAAATTATCTTTCTGATAAGGCTACTGAGCAGTGGACAAGCGAAGTAAAAATCGCGGCAAAGCGTGGAAGGATTCTAGATAGAAATGGAAATGAACTTGCTTTAAGCGCTAATGTTTACAGAGTAGATTTAGATTTAAATGCTATAAGAAAGTATAACAAAGACACTGGAACTTCTATGGAGACCTTGGCAGAAAAATTATCACAAGCAGTAGATATGGAGAAAGCTGACGTACTAAAAAAGCTAACTCAAACATTACCTAATGGAGAGCCTATGGGATCTGCAAATCTTGTTAGAAGAATAGAGAAGGATGAAGCAGATAAAGTTGAAGGTTTAGGTCTTAAAGGTGTTATGATATCCCCTGACACCAAGAGATATTATCCTAATGACAATTTTCTATCTCATGTTCTAGGAACCACTAACAGTGATGGTGAAGGACTTACAGGGGTAGAGCTTACCTATAATAAGTACCTAGCAGGAACACCTGGTATGAGAATAACAGAACTTGATAGACATAGTTCAGAAGTTCCTAGTATAATATCAGAATACACTAAACCAATAGAAGGAAAAGATGTTGAACTTACAATAGATGAAAATATACAAATGTTTTTAGAGAAGGCTGCAAATCAGGCTATGAACGACACTAAGGCCAAAGCTGTAACTATAATTGCTGCAAACCCAGAAACAGGTGAAATCTATGGCATGGTAAATAAGCCTGACTTTAATCCTAACGATCCTAGAGGTAGTGCTAAGAGTAACGAAGAACTTCAAAGAATTTGGAGAAATAGAGCCGTTAATGATACTTACGAACCTGGTTCTATCTTTAAGATAATAACTGCAACTGCTGCTATGGAAGAAGGAATTGTAACACCTGAAGATTCCTTTACCTGTGGAGGAAGCATTAAAGTTGGAAGCAATACTATAAAATGCTGGAAGGCAGGAGGACATGGTACTCAACAATTCCCAGATATAATTAAAAACTCTTGTAACGTAGGATTCGTTCAACTAGGACAAAAAATAGGGAAAGAAACCCTTCAAAAGTATATAGAATTATTTGGTTTTGGGAAAGTCAGCGGAATAGACCTTCCTGGTGAAGCTAAAGGTATAATTAAGCCAGTAGATAAGATGAGCGATGTAGACCTTGCAACAATATCATTTGGTCAAACAAATACGGCTAATCCAATACAGTTTTTGGCGGCAATAAATGCTGTGGCAAATGATGGAGTTTGGATAAGACCTCATGTTATGAAAGAAATATCTTACACAGATGAAAATGGAGAAAAACATGAAGAGCCTTATGATAATCAAGGAACTAAAAGGTTAGTAAGTGCAGAAACTACACAAACTCTTAGAAAATATTTAGAAAGAGTTGTAACAGAAGGTAGTGGTAAGAATACTTATATTGAGGGATATCACATAGGTGGTAAGACGGGAACAGCTCAAAAAGTTATAGATGGAAAGTATGCTCCTGGAAAGTATATATCATCTTTTGTAGGAATGGCTCCTATTGATGATCCAAAGATAACTGTCCTAGTTTCTATCGATGAACCAAGCAATGGTGAATACTATGCAGGTCAAGTTGCTGCACCTATTGCAAAAATAGTGTTCAATGATATCTTTAATTATATGAAGTTTAAAGTTGATGCTAGTCAAGAAAGCGTTCAACAAAGTCTTAAGAATGATGTTATGATTCCAGAAGTTAGAGGAATGACAAAGGCTGAAGCTATAAAAATCTTAAATAAGGCAAATATAAAAGCTGATATTAATGGAAGTGGAAATATTGTAAGCGATATAAATCCAAAGCCAGGATATACTGTAAAGGAAGGACAACAAATTATACTTTACACTGGAACATCATCAAACTATAATAAAGAGGTAGCAATGCCTGATTTAATAGGATGTACTAGGGAAAAGGCTGAGGAAATTCTAAATTCTTTAGGATTAAAAGCTGAATTCCAAGGAGAAGGATTAGTTACAGAGCAAGGAGTAGATCCTGGTGATATAGTAACGAAGGATTCTTCCATAACATTGGTTTTGAGTCAAGATGGACTAGAATAAGTGAATTTTTAAAGAGTTATTTTGGGCATGTGGTATTTAAACTTTAAAGATTAAATGCTACATGCCAATATTATGTTTAAAGTTTATTTAAGGAGATGAAAATATTGAAAGTTAGAGATCTTTTAAAAGATATAGACTACAATATATTGCAAGGAAGAGATGATTTAATCATTGAAGGCTTAAACTATAATTCAAAAGCTATAAAAGATGGAGAAGCTTTTTTTTGTATAAAAGGTTTAAAGGCGGATGGGCATAAATATGCAGAAAGTGCCATTGGAAACGGAGCTAAGGTTATAGTGTGCGAAGACCCAGTAGTTACTAAAGATGCAGATGTGACTGTAATAAAGGTAAATGATACCAGAAAAGCTTTGGCAATAGCTGCATCTAATTATTATGATAATCCAAGTAAAAAGATGAAGGTCATAGGAATAACAGGTACTAATGGAAAAACTACAACTGCTTTTATGGTGAAGAGCGTACTAGAAAAAGCAGGATTTAAAGTTGGACTTATAGGAACCGTAGCTAATTATATTGGAGACAAGAAACTTAAAGCTGAAAGAACAACTCCAGAATCATTAGAATTACATAAGCTCTTTGATGACATGATAAAAGCTGGAGTGGAGTATTGTGTCATGGAAGTTTCTTCTCATTCTTTATATCTTCATAGAGTTTACGGAATAGAATTTTCAGATGCAGTATTCACTAATTTAACGCAAGACCACTTAGATTTTCATAAAACTATGGAAAATTATTTTCAGGCTAAATGTATTTTATTTAATAATGCCACAAACAAAATAATAAATATAGATGATGAATATGGTAAAAGGATAACTTCTTCATTCAAAGGATGTAGCACTTATTCTATTAATGAAAATAGTGATCTTAAAGCTTTTGACATAGTTAATAATTCAAAGGGTATAAGCTTTGATATTTCACTAAATGGAGAAAAAGAAAATATAAAGCTTATGATTCCGGGGATTCATAATGTATATAATAGTTTAGCTGTTATAAAGGTAGCATTATTAAATAATATAAATTTTAACGAAATAAAAGAAGGCTTAAAGAGTGCTAGAGTTCCAGGAAGGTGCGAATTAATAGAGCATAATGATAAGCTTGATTTTGACATAATAATAGATTACGCTCATACACCAGATGCTCTTGAAAAGATTCTTAAAAGTGCTAGGGAGTTTACTGAGGGCAGGCTTTTATGTGTCTTTGGATGTGGTGGTGATAGAGATGTAACTAAGAGACCTATCATGGGAAAAATAGCATCAGAATTAAGTGATTTGGTTTTTGTAACTTCAGATAATCCAAGAAGTGAAGAACCTAAAAAAATAATAGATGATATACTTGAAGGTATTTCAAGAGATAATTATGTGGTTGAGGAAAATAGAAAAGAAGCTATATTTAAAGCTATAAAGGAAGGAAAACATCAGGATGTAATAGTAATAGCTGGAAAAGGACATGAAGACTATCAAGTGCTAAAAGATAAAGTCATAGATTTTGACGAAAGAAAGGTAATAGCAGAACTACTACAAAGATTATAGGAGGGATAAATTTGATTAAATTATCCATAGATGAAATATTAGAAGCCATAAATGGTAGCATTTATGTAGATGGTGGAGAATATAATTATAATAGTATTGAGACAGATACTAGAAATCTAAAGAATAACTGTATATTTATAGCACTAAAAGGCTATAATTTTAACGGAAACGAATTCCTTATAGATGCAATAAAAAAGGGAAGTATAATTTGCATCGTTGATGAATTGAAATTTTCTGTATCAGATATTCCTAAAGGAGCCACTGTAATTAAAGTTCATGATACAAAAATGGCATTGCTTAGCTTAGCAGAGGCCTATAGAAAAAAACTTAATATAAAAATTATAGGAATTACAGGTTCTACTGGAAAGACATCAACTAAGGATGTGACTGCAGCTTTTTTAAGCTCCAAATTCAAAGTGTTTAAAACTCAAGGAAATTTTAACAATGAAATAGGACTTCCGCTTATGATGTTTAAGATTGATGAGAGT
>JALEZF010000097.1 GCA_022773025.1 Clostridium sp.
ACAGTATATGAAGGTAGGTTCTCATATATTACTCTTCTTTATCTTCTTCCCCTCCAAGTATCTCATACATATCCTTCGCATCATCTTTTCTTACGTGCTCAGCTATATTTAGTACTCTTGCCTTTATATATTTATTAGCAAAGGCTATTTCTATTATATCCTGTTCTTTGATATCCGTTCCTGCTTTTGCAACTTTTCCATTTATGGATACTCTCCCGCTGTCACAAGCTTCCTTTGCTACAGTTCTTCTCTTTATTATTCTAGAAACTTTTAGATATTTGTCTAAACGCATATAATATATCTCCCTTCTTTAACTTATATAATAAAAACCCGAGGGAGTCCCCGGGTTATAATAGATAGAAATTACTTGTTTACTCTATCTTTGAATTCCTTTCCTGCTTTGAATACTGGCATTGTAGATGCAGCGATCTTTATTTCTTCGCCAGTCTTTGGATTTCTTCCTGTTCTTTCAGCTCTTTCTCTTGTTTCAAAAGTTCCAAATCCAACTAATTGTACTTTATCTCCGCTTTCTAAAGCTTCTTCAACACTCTCTATGAATGCTTTAAGAGCTAACTCTGTTTCCTTCTTAGTTAATTTGCTTTTGTCTGCCATTCTTGAAATTAAATCTGCCTTGTTCACTTATTTTTCCTCCTTAAATTTAGAGTATATATAGGAATTATATATATAACTCCCTCATTTTTATTTTCATTAACTCACATTATCATATTATATATCTATTTGTGCTTCTAGTCTACAAGTAAATGACATATCTATATAAGTTTTAATATGAGATGAGTTTCATTTAAATTATATTCTGCATTTATTTTAAAATTCCTTCTCAAATTAGTTATTTTCCTAGTTTTTTTGCTTTATCCCATAGTTCATCCATCTCTTCTAGAGTCATATGTCTCATATCCTTGTCTAAGGACACTGCAATTTCCTCTATGTAAGCAAATCTCCTAATAAATTTTTCGGTAGTATTTGTAAGAGCTTCTTCTGGGTTGACCTTAAGAAATCTAGCCACATTTACTATAGCAAATACTAAATCTCCTAGTTCTTCTAGTATTCTTGCCACCTCTTTACCTTTGTATACCTCTTTTAATTCAAAAAGTTCTTCGTCTACCTTCTTCATCGCATCGCAGGCATTATCCCAGTCAAACCCAACCTTAGCCGCTTTCTTTTGTACCTCTTCTGCTCTCATAAGCGCAGGTAACGATTTTGCAATGTGCCTAAGCTCTTCTGTATAGGAAGTGTATTCTTTCTCTTTTTTCTTTATATCATCCCATTTCTCAAGAACCTTTTCTGTTGAATCTATACTGTCTTCTCCAAATACATGAGGATGCCTATCAATCATCTTTTTGCATATTCCCTCAATGACATTCTTCATAGAGAAGAAACCTTCTTCTTTCTCTATATCAGCTATAAATACTATCTGGAATAGCAAATCCCCAAGCTCTTCTGCTATAGCATCATCATCCTTGTCATTTATAGCATCTATGACTTCATAGCACTCATCAATTATATATCTCTTTATAGAATCTAAATCCTGCTCTCTATCCCAAGGACACCCCTCAGGGCCTCTAAGAATAGATGTAATATTTAAAAGATCATTGAAGTCAACTGCTGCACTGTTATCCTTAGGTATATATAGTGATGTAAGATAATCGATATCTTCCTGTCTATCTATCTCATATATCTTTATCTTTCGTATGGATTCGATGTCCTTTACACCTGCTGCCCTAACAAAATATATGTCCATATCATCCTTATAATATTCACCTAATTTTAATTTTACTTCAGATGCTATATATTTATCATAAACTTGAGTTATTATAAGGCCGCATCTTTTGTCTAAGGTTTGATCATTCATATCAAAGGCATCTATTATTTTAAGACCATCTACAGGATCTACAGCTAAAGTCTCCATCATAACATCAACAAAACTTACCGCAGGATATACTTTGTATTCTATATTTTTTTCAATACATTTATCTATGATAAGTTTTACAGACTTTTCTGCTACAAGAGGATGACCCGGCACTGCATATATAATATCCTCATTCTTTGCCTTCTCTACCACATCTTCTGCTATAAAGTTATAGACTTCATCAAAGCTGTCGAACTTCTCATAAGCAAAGTCATAAGTACTATAGCGAGCGCCCATTTCTTTTATATAGTCAATTGTTGGATGCTTCTCTGTTCTAAAATATTTTTTAGAAGAATCCTTTAGTATATTTATGGTCCCTAAAGTCAATGCTTCAGGAGAACCTGGTCCTAAACCAAGTATTTTTATCATGAAGTTTTCTCCTTATTTCTAAAAAGTTTCTCTTTTATATAATTATAGCTAAAAACGCCCAAAATTATAATAAGCACTACATATATAATAATACCTAAGACTATAGATATCAAGCAAGCTAGGCTACTTCCTACAAAATTATTCCGTAAAAATGTAAATGAAGCCATAACGCTTATTATCATAATAAGACTTGCAAAAGCTGGTTTTACTAAAACATCGTTTAAATTTACCTTTACTTCAAGCTTTCTCTTCATGAATCTATAATTTAGCACCCCCGCAACAATATAAGCTGATACCGTGGCAATTACTGCACCATATATGTTTAATGATTTTATAGAAACTAGAATCCAGGTTAACACAACTTTCACTATACATCCTATAAAAAGATTTAAAACTGGTCTATAAATATGGCCTGTTCCTTGCAATATAGACGTTGTAGTTTGAGCTAAAATTATGAATAATATTGAAAAGGATAGATATTTTAATATTTCATACCCATCTGCATGTCCTGGAAAAAGCATGTTCATTATAGGATTTGCTAAGGCATACAATCCCAGAACTGATGGAAGTCCTATTGCAAAAGAAAGCTTAAAAGATAGAGCTATTTTTTCGAACACCTCCTGCTTTCTTCTAAGTATAAACGCCTCAGAGATTATAGGAACTAAGGATGCCCCTAAGGCTATAGATATAGTCAGAGGAATATTCACTACCACTGAGGCTTTCCCAGAAAGTTGTCCAAAAAGCATAGTAGCTTCTTTATGTGTGAATCCTGCTCCTAAAAGTTTTTGCGGAACTAATAAAGAATCAATAAGGGACATTATAGTTCCTACAGTAGCTCCCAAGGAAATTGGAATTGCCGTATATATGAGCCTTCCCATGACTCCTACATCACTCTTAAGCTTGTACCCTCTAGGAAAAATTTTATGTTTCTCTTTATTAAACATGCTCATTAAATATATACAGGCCAGCACTCCACCTGCAGCAGCTCCAAAAGCTCCGCCTCCCGCCGAAAACTCAATTCCCTTTGGCAAAAGCAAGTAAGCTAATCCTACCCCAACAATTACTCTTCCTATCTGCTCTATTATTTGAGATTTAGCTGTAGGATTCATATTTTGAAGTCCTTGGAAAAATCCTCTATAACAGCTGACGATAGATATAAACATAGGAGCAAAAGCTATCCCTACAATTGAGTAATATGCCTTGGAATCCCACTTTAAAAATCCTATTATAGGTTTTGCTAATAATAAAAGACATAAGGTCCCACCAATCCCTAGCATTCCCATGAAGATCAAAGAGGATTTTAGGATCTTTCCTATGCCTTCTTTATCATTCATTGCATTTCTCTCCGAAACTAATTTTGATATAGCTACAGGTCCCCCTGAAGCTATACCTATAAAAAACATATATAATGGATATGACATCTGATAATAACCAATTCCTTCATCACCTATGAGCATTATAAGAGGCCATCTAAAAAAAAGCCCTAAGAACTTTGCTATTATTCCAGCAGCTCCAAGTATAAATGTTCCTTTAAGCAAAGATTGTTTTTTCATATACCCTTCTCCCTTTCCATAATACTATTAGTATTTTTATTTTAAAATCTACTGTATTATTACTAAATTTTATTTGAAGAGTATATATTTAATATTTATGTCAATAATCTTAATGAAAAAAAAAAAAAAATGGCAGCATGCTGCCATTTATTGTTCCATTTGTTTTCCTAAGAAGGCTGATGCTGTTTCTGCTAGTTTTAATTCTAATTCTCCAAACTTCTCCCCTGATTGTTTGGATATTATTACTACTGCACCAATGGCATCGCCTTCTGCTATTATAGGAGCTACTACTTGAGTTGAGTATTTTTCTGCAATCTCTTCCTCACTATAAAGGGAAATGCTCTTGCTACTTCCACCCTCTCCTAATATAACAGCTTTTCTTTCATCCATTACCTTTTCTAAATCATCGCTTATTTTCTTTTCTAGATAATCTTTTTTTGGCGCTCCACTAACTGATATAAATGCATCCTTATCTGCAATCAAAACTATATGTCCAATTGATTGCTGTAATGATTCAGCATACTCCCTTGAAAAATCTGAAAGTTCGCCAATTGGAGAATACTTCTTTAGTATAACTCCGCCTTCTCTATCAGTAAAAATCTCTAAAGGATCTCCTTCTCTGATTCTTAAAGTTCTTCTTATTTCTTTTGGTATAACTACTCTTCCAAGATCATCTATTCTTCTTACTATACCTGTAGCTTTCATCCTTTTACCTCCTCAGATATTATGAAATACTGTTAATTTA
>JALEZF010000111.1 GCA_022773025.1 Clostridium sp.
AAAATTAAAGACTGCTGACACTTTGTCAGCAGTCTGATAAAAGGTTGTTATAAAAAACTTTTATAACAACCTTTTACTTTTATCTATATATACCATATTTTATTTTTATTCTTTCAATCTTTTGAATCACCTTTTCTCCAAACCAGAATAGAAAAAATGCTGTTCCTAATCCATGTACTGCATCATAAGGTGCCCCTGAGATATAAAGCACAGCTAATGATTTAAAACTTATGGATATTTCTGTATTAGGTATTGCACTAGCCATAACCATTGTTGCTATATTCATAATTCCGCCATAGATAATAAATGTTGTAAAAAATCCATATATAGATAAAGTTATATCATCGATAGGAAGTCTTTCTCTTTGTATCAAAAGTCCAATTATTAAACCAATTGCACCAAACACATAAAGTTTCCATCCTAAAAATGTTCCCTCTCCCCATTTTATATGTATAAAGTATGCTACTAATATTGAAGTTAATATAGTTATCACAGGACCTTTTACAATTTGGAAACTCCTTGATTTTATCTTATCTATATCTACCTTATTGAATATTATTCCAGATAAAAAACCAAGTATTCCCCAGCAAAACATTTGCCATGGAGTCCAAGGACCTTGTCCTTGAAAAAAGTTAGAAGAAAATCTAGCTAGTGATCCTACTAAAAAACCTGCTTCTGGCCCTAATGCTATTCCTGATATTATAACCAAAGCTGTTCCTGCTTGAAATGGCACCATCATATAACAAACCATATTTCCACATACTGTTAAAGCTGACATCATAGCTATTATTACAAGTTCTCTAGCCTTAGGTTTTCTTCTTTCAAATACTAAAAAGAATGGAACCATTGTATATATTATTATTAAGAAACTAATAATTAAATATTTTTTGTCCCCTAAAAACTTAATTCCTATAAATATAGTTAAAGGTATTAAGATAAATATAATTATCGCAGCTAATTTTGTCCTTTTTTTCTAGCCTTTTCATATTGATTTACATCATATTTTTGTCGCATAAATCAACCACATCCTTATAAGTTATGGCATTTTCAAACACATGTCTTGACATTCTGTTAGCCGAAGTAGTATAAAAGTTATTTCCTCCAAAAAATACTCTTGAAGTATCCTGAGTTACTATACCTCCATCAAAAAACATAGCACATGTGTCTCCATGTTCTGCACAGAACTCAATATCATGAGTAACCATTAAGATAGTCACTCCTCTTTCTTTTAATTCACATAATATATCAGATAATATACTCTTAAAAAATGGGTCCAACCCTTTTGTAGGTTCATCTAAAAGAAGTATCTTAGGTTCTGTAAGCAAAATTTTCCCAAGAGCTAAGCGTTGCTGTTCCCCTCCACTTAAGTCGTAAGGATGTGACTTTCTTAAATGTCCTAACTGTAATAAATTAAGTATATCATCTATTTTTTTCAGCTTCTCTTCTTCTTTAATATTAGAATATATAAGTGCCTCATATAACTCTTCTTCCACCTTTATCTCCGTAAAAAGTGACTGTGGATTTTGAGGAACTACTCCTATATTTGCATTAAAGAGCTCTTTTTTAGAATACTTATTTAATTCTTTATTATTTATAAAGACTTTACCTCTATAAGGTTTGTTTATTCCCATTATAATTTTTAGTGCAGTACTCTTTCCTACACCATTTCCACCTAAAAGACAAAATAATTCTCCTTTGTTAACTTTTAAGGATAAGTCTTTTGCAATGTCTTGACCATTTCTATCATATCTAAACCATACTTCTGATAATTCTATGGCAATATCCTTATCTTTTTGATACTCATTTTCATGTTTCCACTCCTTAAGAGTATCTATTTTAATGCCATCTTTTAAAACATTGTTAAGCCATAGTCTACCTTCTCTAACAGTAATAGGGCATGTCCCTTCCGACTTAATCTCAGCATAAATTTTCATAGGAGCTGGTAGAGCTGAAAACATTGAATGTTTATTATTACCTTTACTTAAAAACTCTCCTATTTTATATGGGGTATCATAAGCTGATACTTCTCCATTGTCCATAACAATAACTTTATTAGCCATAGGAAATACTTCTTCTAATCTATGTTCAGAAATTATTATGGTAATTCCTAGTTCTCTATTAATTTTTTTAATAGTTTCTAAAAAATCTGTTGATGCTATAGGATCTAATTGTGATGTAGGCTCATCTAGAACTATAACCTTAGGTTGCATCGCCATTATTGATGCAAGATTAAGTAGCTGTTTTTGTCCACCTGAAAGTTCATATACATCCTTCCTAAACCATGTCTGTATTCCAAAAAAACTCGCCATTTCCGCTACTCTTCGTCGAATTATCTTACTATTATAGCCTAAACTTTCAAGACCAAAAGCAAGCTCATGCCAAACCTTATCAGTTACGATTTGATTATCAGGATTTTGTTGAACAAATCCTATTTCACTAGCATTTACTCTGTCATCTAAATCAGAAATCTCTATTCCGTTATAATACACTCCTCCTTGAAATTCTCCATAGGGTGTTAAATTCTTTTTTAGATGTCTTAAAAGAGTACTCTTTCCACAGCCTGACTTTCCACATACGACTATAAAGTCAGAAGTATCGATTTTTAAATTTATTTTCTTTAATGCATCATTCTCACAATTAGGGTATCTAAAGCTTAAATCTCTAAACTCAATCGTTTCCACATTAGTTCACCTCGTATATCAATTATAATAGGTACTAGCAGCAATAAAAAGTATGATATAATAACTATTATAGAAAATGGAGTGATAGTAGTAAAAATAACTTCAGGATAATAAAGTATGTTATTTTGACCTTTCATACACCCAGCCAATACTATTGTAAATAAAATTATAATAAGGCTCATTAATCTTCCATCTCTTTTATCAAACCTAAAAATACTAAAGCTTGTCCTTCCTTTTAAGCCGTATCCTCTAGCTTCCATAGAATCAGATGTTTCGATAGATACTTCTAAAGACCAAGCTATTAGGATAGATATTTCTTTACAAAGTTGCCTACTTCTTTTTATTAAACTTCCTCCTGAAAAATCTCTTCCCATGCATTTTTGACCTTCTGATATTTCTTTAAATCTATTTTTTAACATAGGAATAAACCTAAAACACATAGATAATATTAAAGATATAGCAGGTGCTACTCTGCCAAAAAGATAAATAAATTTATCAGATGACATCATTTTATTAAAACAGCTGAACCAAATTATCATACTGCTTAACATAGTAGCTGCTGCTAGTCCATAAATTATAGATTCTAATGTCATAGCATTTCCATTAAGATAAAACAGCACAGTCTTTCCCTTATGTGTGAATAACGGATTAAGTACCATAGTAACTATCATTATAGGTACTAATATACTAAGGTTTAATTTTATTGCATTACTCCCATAAATCATAACAGAATAAATAAATGATATAATAAATGTCATTGCTAAAAAAATAGGATTCATTGAAAACATAGTTATTCCAATAACCGCTGCGAAATACACAAATGTAACTATAGGATGAAACGTCGCAAAAGTAGATTTTTTTTCTTCTTTAATCATAGTATTGATCTCCTACATCTTTTCCTAAATCACATGTATAAACCCATGATATTTTGTCACCATCTTTTAAAGTATATTTTTCACATCCATAGTTAGGAAAGATTCCATTAACTTTATACATCCAGCCACTTTCACTTCCACATGCCTTCTCATATATGTGGTTGATTCCTTTTATATAAGCTCCACCATATACTGGATCATTTCTAAACTCCATTTGAATCTTTTTATTTCTAACAACTTTTTTCAAAACTTCAAACACGGTTTCTCCGTCAAGTATTTCTACTCTAGTTGACGCTAAAATTACTCCATTATTAGGAACATATTTATCTATGCCCGGTGTTAGTTTATCCATATTATTTAATATAGTGTCACACCTTATTTCTATAGTGCAGTATTTAGCTTTAGTCGCATTTGAATTGTTATTCCCCGATGAAGATGAATTTTCTCCTGAGCCTGATGGTTTATTTCCATTTTCATTATTAGCACCTATACTAGGCTTAGATTCCTCAACTTTATCTGTAGAATTTTTAATTTCATCTTTTGAATTAGATTCTTCTACTTTCTTTTTTTCATCTGGATTTTTATTATCTTTCTCAGATTGTAAGCTATACTTATCTAAAATCTTGTCGGTTATTATCCAGTCTCCACCTTTATCAACTACAAAGCTTAATTTATCATCTTTGACTTCTCCATTATTTTGAAATACTAAAATATTATTTTTCTCATCATAGTGATATAAAAATACCTCTTCAAGTTTATTATTATTTTCTATAGTTATAGTAGATAAACCTGGGAGTTGCCCATTATGCCTGAATGAAAATAACGATGACTTTATATTCTCATCCTTTATTAAACTCATAGCTGTTTCACTGTACACAGAATTCTTTTCAACTTGTAAATTGATAGGTTCTACATTCTTGATATCTTCACCTTTTATATTCCATTTTATATATGTATTATCATCTATTTTTATCTCTTTTGAGAACTCTTCATTAGATGATTTTATCTTTTCCACATCATCTTTAGAAATAGAGTTGTTATTTTTCTTATTTTTAAACTCATCTATATATTTCTTTAAATTATTAAAGCACTCTTTTTCTTCATCTACTAGAGTATTTTCATCAGCAACTATAACTTCTGCATCTTTAATATAGTTTTCTAATTCTTTGATATAATTCTCAGAATATTGATCATTGTCATTTCCTATATTAGCATCCTGAAGTAATTTATTTGCCTTAACAATCTGTTTGGATATACTTTTTTTATAGTCAGCAGGCTCAATGCTAAAGTTTAGTATAAATCCTAAGATGAATATACCCATAATAGAACATAGTATTGCTATCTTTGCCTTATTTTTCTTCATAGCTATCTCCCTTTATTTAAAACTCCCTATAAAAGATAATACATGATTCCCGTAAAATTACCAGGAATCATGTGTCATCATCTTTTTATACATTTCTTAAATTCTACTATTCACTTTTTCTTCGCTTTAACATAACCATTCCACAAGAAACCATTAAGATTCCCATAGGAATATAAGAGGATATTAGTCCTCCTGTCTGAGGTAATTTTTCATATTGATTCTTATTAGATTGTGTTTGGTTATCCTTATCACCTGAAGGATTATTAATCTTTTCAAATTCTTCAATTGCATTTTCTACTCTTGCAATACTGTCATAATTTCTAACATATTTTTTATCGCTATCTAATATTCCATTACAATGATACTTTATTTCTTCTATTATACTTTTTATTGATGTTAAGTTTTCTTTAGTAATTATTACATCTGTCCCATCTATATAAATATACTTTTCTATCATTTGATTAACTAAGTCAACCTTTGCTGGACTTAGATATGCTTCATAATTATTAATTTTTTTAATATCTGATGGAGCTAATCCTTCTAAAGCTTTATCTAATTCTAAGATTATATTTTTTGTATCTAATGTTACTTCTACACCTTCAAGCTTTTCTTTTATTAAGCTATTTGCATATTCTATTTGCTTTTCTATAGCTTCTATTCTCTTTCTAGCAGTTTCCAATTTATCCATATTAGAAATTTGTGACCTTAACTCTTCAGATAAGTTACTTATTTTAGAATCAATTGCTGATATTAATACTCTATCATCTGAAGTTAAATTTTCAACAGAAGGTAGTACATCTATATCCTTAATTATTACATCTATTTGAGATTTTTGTTCTAACTCTATAACTTTATTGTGAGCAGCTAAAAGCTTATCATAGCCAATTACTTTAGCTTTATCATCATCATCAAGTTTTTTATAACCAGCCATTAATGTTTGTATTTTGCTTTGATCTTCTAAAGTTATATTTTCTATTGATGGTAATGAAGCTATACCTCCATTTATTCTTTCAACTGGATTTTCTTTTGAAATAGCTGATATATCATTAAGTTTTTGAATATTTGTTACCTTAGCTTTTTCAGTATCACTAAGAGAATTATATCTTTCTTTTATTCGTCTAATTTCAAAGTCATTATAATATTTAAAATCATTTACATCTGGAAGTCTATCTATTTGATTAAATACATCTTTTCCAGTAATTTCAGTGCTATTTGTATTTCCAAAACTATATAACTTTCTAGCATCATTATAGAATACTAAATCTCCATCTTTACTTATATCAACAGTTTGAGATGAATATTCAGGGGATGTGATTCCCTTTACTATTTCGTAACTTGGCATAGTTTGTCCAATAGAATCCTTGATTATATAAAGTGAGTCTCCTCCTTTTCCATCATAAGGAACCATATAAATATAAACTTCTTGATTGTTTTCTTTTGTTGCATATGCAGTAGTTAGAACTGCTGAACCCTTTGATGCTATGCCTTCTATATTGTATATTTCTTTCATAGTATTTGCATCTATTACATAAAAAGGACTCGATCCTTTCCAATGGTAATTACCACCTATATATAAACGATCATTATAAATTATTGGTGATGATACAGTTCCACCATTTTTATTTGATACAAATGTTTTTATACTATTTTTATTGAAGCTTCCGTCTTTATTTATTTCCACAGAGCTAACTATTGATGTAGTATTTCCTGTAGTACCAGCTATATATATTCTATTATTCTTCTCATAATAAGTTATATTCGAAGACACTATAGAATTATTAGGCATCTCATATCTATCAATTTCTTTACCTGTTTTTCTATTAACTGAATATATAATGCTTCCCTTATTATTTGAGATACCGCTATCTGAGAATATACATGCATCTCCAACAAATGTTGCTCCGTTCCATTTGAATCCAGCCTCAGTTCCAGTAGAAATGCTCCATGTTGCTTTCACTACTTCATCATTTTTTGAAGCATCTAAATCCTTTGTATTGTAGCAAGCATATACTCCATTATCTCCATAAGTTCCTGTATAAATATATCCATCATGATATGTTATAGGAGTTTGTAGCTGTGATCCGCCAACCTTTAATGTATCAGTTACATAAAGCTGCTCTAAAGTATCTGCATCATATGCAATAATCTTACAGGTTCCTGGTTCTGGATTTTCTCTTGGAACAAATATTTTTCCATCTCCATAAGCTGCATAAATAAAATACATGCTGGTTCCTGGTGCAGGAGCTGTCTTCACTATCTCTCCTGTTTTTAAATCAAATTTCATTATTTCTTCTTTTATATAACAATAAACATAATCACCAACTATAATAGGTGTCCCTGGTGTAGCATCCCAACTTCCAGGTTTTGATTGTTCCCAGTTCTTTTTTATTTCTGAAGCTGTTCTTGGAGACTTTGCATCTGATATACCTTGTTGCTCTAAGTTTCCTAAAAACTGTCCCCAGTTTAATGTAGTTTCTCCCTTTACCGTTGCTTCTGTCGCATAGGCTTGTACACCCTTGATGTTTAGAGATGAAAAGATAAAAATAGATAATACAATAGATAAAATTTGTCTAAAACTTTTTTTCATTTTCTCACTACCTCCTATAAAATATTTGTTTTATATAGTCAGTCTTTTTATAAGTTTACTATTTTTATTTATAATAAGGATTTTATTTGATATTTGGATAAAGTTACCCCCCTAAATCGTATTAAAACAAATAAAAAAACTAACCGCTTTCGTGGTTAGTCGAATTACGATTATGACCTTTTTAATATTAAAGTCATCTACTTTGTCTTTTCCCACCGAAAAGCTACTAGTATATATCAATATAGCAGGTCTCCTGACTTAATATCATTCTACTCGCTTTTCCTTCCCAAAATACATTAGTGGAATAAACCTTAAAGCTTTCGTCAATTTTACAGTAGCGGTGGCTGTTATGGCTTCTAACCATATTCCCTTTTAATACTATTGTAACTATACTGATTTACATTTAATTTTCACCTTATTACATAGTAAAGGTTATCATTTTTAATTATTTTTGTCAATATATAAATACTTTAATTTAAGAGTCATGTATCACCAGCTAAGCTGGTGGCTTGATTAACCCTATAAGGGTATGGTACTGGCAGCGCTATTCGCACTCTGAAAAACCGCCAATGGCGAAACTACTACAGCGGCCATCCTCATCGGATGGCTCTTTTATTTGCTACCTTTTGCCGGCTGTACCGTAAACGGGTCAATGTATTCTTTCATACTTATCTGCTCCGCTATTTAGTCTTCTTCTAACTGGTTTTGTATATATTTTGCTATTACTAGCATATCCAGTGGTTTTCAACGCAAAATAAGGCAAACATATTTTTACTAAAAATGTTTGCCTTCTGTTCTAAATCTATTTATTGTAATTCATTTAAGATGCTTTTTCCAATTGTATTTTCTGGTTTTTCTACATTAAAATTATCTGCAATGGTAGCTCCGATAACTGCAAAGCTTTCTCCTGCAGGAAGCTCTCCGCAGCCTTTCATGCTTGGGCTGTAAGCAAGGAATGGTACTGCTTCTTTTGTATGATCACTTCCCTTAAATGTTGGGTCATTTCCATGATCAGCAGTGATAATTAATAAATCATCTTCTTTTAATTTTCCTAAAAGAACACCTAGCTTTTCATCAAAAGCTTCAAGTTCCTTACCATATCCAATAGGATTTCTCCTATGTCCCCATAGTGCATCAAAATCAACTAGATTTACGAAACATAGACCTTTGAAATCTTTATCCATAAGTTCTATTGTTTGATCCATTCCATGAACACTGCTCTTTGACTTGTGAGCTTCTGTAACTCCTTCACCATCGAAAATATCATTGATTTTTCCAACACTTATAACATCATAACCTTCATCCTTTAATGCATTTAACACAGTTCTTCCATAAGGTTTTAATGCATAGTCATGACGGTTTGAAGTACGTTTGAATTCGCCCTTTTTCTTTCCAACATATGGACGTGCGATAACACGGCCAACCTTCCATTCATCCTTCATTGTAAGTTCACGGGCTATTTCACAGTAGTGATATAAGTTATCGAGTCCCATAGTTTCTTCATTACCGCAAATTTGAAGTACTGAGTCTGCTGATGTATAAACAATCATATCTCCTGTTTCGATTTCGTGCTCACCAAGCTCATCTAATATCTCAGTTCCGCTTGCTGATTTATTTCCTACAATTTTACGTCCACAACGCTTAGATAATTCATCTAATAATTCCTGTGGAAATCCTGTGTCTGTAAAAGTCTTGAATGGTTTTGTTATATGAAGGCCCATCATCTCCCAATGACCTGTCATTGTATCTTTTCCAACAGATGCCTCAAGAAGCTTAGTATAATATCCTAATGGCTTTTGAACCTGCTCTACCTTAGTCAATGGATGCAGATTTGCAAGTCCAAGCTTTGCTAAATTTTCTATATGGAAAGATTCCATCTTTTCATCTATATGACCTAGAGTATCACAACCTTCATCTCCATACTCTTTTGCATTTGGCATAGCACCTATACCTAAAGAATCTATTACTATTGTAAAAATTCTATTATATTTCATATTAAGATCTCCTTATAACATAATAGCGCTTTCTAAAGCCACTTCCATCATATTATTAAATGATAATTGTCTTTCCTCTGCAGTAGTTGCTTCATGTGTAACTAATGAATCTGATATTGTAAGAATACATGCTGCATTCTTTCCTAAAACTTTAGCATTGTGGAAAAGAGCAAAGCTTTCCATCTCAACACATACACAATTATGTTTTGCAAAGAAGTCATTGTGGTTATCTACATTGTCTTCATGATAGAAAACATCACTTGAGTGTATTCTTGCCTTTGTTATAGGCTTATTAATCTTTTTAGCTGCCTCTTCAATTTTTTCATTTAAAGATTCACTTGGGTATTGTATATCATCTTCATTTCCTGATTGTGCTTTTGCAAAAGTTGATTCACTCCATGCACTATCTGCTAATACTATATCAAATAAGTTTAACTTATCTGTATAAGCTCCAGCACTTCCTATTCTTATTATGTTTTCAACTCCATAAAAGCTGTAAAGTTCATAAGAGTAAATTCCTATACTTGGCATTCCCATACCTGATCCCATTACAGAAACCTTGTGTCCTTTATATGTTCCAGTATATCCAAACATATTACGTACTGTATTAAACTGAACTGGGTTTTCTAAATAAGTTTCAGCAATGAATTTTGCACGTAATGGATCTCCTGGCATTAAAACCGTTTTTGCTATTTCTCCTGATACTGCTGCGTTATGTGGTGTTGACATTTTAAATTCCTCCTTAATTTTAGTATACCTAATATTATATTTACCTTTTAAGGTCTAAACTATCTAATTATATTGATTTCCTATATAAATTATATTACTATAAAGTAAACCTTTTAAATAGGACATGTGTCCTATTTTTTAAGAAAAACTTGAAAGAAGGCATACTATGGATTTTATTGATAGTATAAAATATATTATACCCCAAAATCAATTAAATTTTTTAGAATCTCTTTTTAAGGGATGTCCAAAAAGAGTGTTGGATAGTATATCTATACACTCTTACAAAAAGAATCAACTTCTTATAAATACAAGTGATAAAAATCATTATGTTTTTATATTACTAAAAGGAAGGCTTCAAGCCATAGAAGAGAAAATCTGTAGTAAGCCATATACTTTTACAGAACTTGGGGCAGTAGATATAGTTGGAGATTTTGAATTGTTTGCTGAAACAGATGAATACCTGGTTACCCTCATGACCATAGAGGAATCCGTAGCTCTTCGTATACCATCTACCCAATATCTCAATTGGATGCATTCTGATAATAACGCTCTATTTTTAAGGACTCAAATGTTAATGCGACAACTTTCAATTCAAACTCAGCTGCAGAGACAGTATCTCTTTGTAGATAATAAAACAAAATTTTTGCTAGCTCTTAGAAATGAATGTGAAAAGCAGGAAAGCTATCCTTTCATTCTAAAGGATACTAGAGAATCCCTTGCTAGTAAGGTGGGTTGCTCTGTCCGTACTTTAAATAGAGTCATCTTATCTTTGCAGAAGGAAAATATTCTTTCTATTAATCATGGAAAAATTTTAATCAATGAATTTCATCATAATAAATTAGAATCATCTATACAGGACATCATTGAAAATGATAAGATTACCCTTCCAAAATAAAACCTCCGAATAATTTTAACCTCTACTAAAAAGAGTGCCAAGATTATTCGGAGGATAACTATTTTAGTTATTAAATTCTTTTTCTATTATTTTTACCATTCCATTTAAGGCTTCCTCTACGATTAAATCTCCCTTTTCCTTAGAACTTGTTCTTCCTATGGACAAAAGTCCTGACTTTGGAACTAAGTCCTTTGGTATTGGATACACCTGATATGTAGGTACTTCTTCTATCTTTTCATCTATAAGTCTCTCCATATGAACGAGTTCTGGTGCAAATTTTAATATTAAAGAAGTTTCTGTTATAGCTGCATGCTCCAAAGCCCATCCTGGGAATTCTACTTCGTCAAAAACTTTATCTATAGTTTCTTGACTTATCAAATCCCACCAGCTCATCATAACAATTTTTGTTCCTTCTGGCATGGTTCTACTTACTAAATCTATAGCCTCTAATAGAAATGCTTGGTTTTCAAAATGTGAATTTACAAGGACTATTTTCCTAACACCATCTCTTATAAGTTCTTCTATTATATCTTTCACTATAGCTATTAAAGTTGCTCCATTTAAATCTATTGTCCCAGGAAATAAAGGTCCACCTCCAGAAGCAGGCTGAGATTTGTATCCATAATTAATAGATGGCATAACAATTCCATTTATTCTATCAGCTAAAAGCTCTGAGAATCCTTCTGAAATTATTGTATCTGTGTAAAGAGGCAAATGTGGGCCATGCTGTTCTACTGAACCTACTGGAAGGATAACAATATCCTTATCTTTTCTTTCATTAAACTCATACCAAGTCATGTTTTTCATAAGTGTCATATGAATTCCTCCTTTAAATTATTTCCTCACATTGTAAATAATCATATATCATAATGGCATTCATTAGCTCATTCTTAAAAATCGGATTTTCTAAGGAACCTTTGATCATTGTTTTTATTTTATTTAATCTATATATAAGGGTATTTCTATGTATGAACATTTCCTTTGATGTATTTATGAGATTACAATCATTCATCAAATACACTCTCAATGTGTAAAGTAAATCATAGTTTTTGTCATTGTCTAGTATTGTTCCTAGTATTTCATCACAGTATCTTTTTAATTTATAATTATCATTAACCTCAAATAAAACCTTATAAAACCCTACATCACACTGAAATTTTCCCTATGTCTATTCCATAATCATCACTTATGTTAAGAGTTTTAGCTCCATTTATGGTTACTAGATCAAGAGCATTATTTATTTCCTCAAAGCTCATCATCTGACATAGATGTATTCCTGCATCTAATATATTCATGAGATTCCCTGAACCCAATGGATACCACGGATCTGACATAGAGTCTTGAGCAAAGCATACATTGATACCTTCTTCAACCATTTCTTTTACTCTAGTAACTCCCCTACGTTTTGGGTAAGTATCAAATCTTCCTTGAAGATGAATATTTTCTGTTGGACATGCTATAAAATTAAGCTTAGACTCTTTTAGAAGTTTAAAAAGCTTATAAGTATATGCATTATTATAAGAATGCATAGCACAGGTATGGCTTGCTGTTACCTTTTCACCGATGCCTTCTAAGTAGGCATGTGCAGCTAAAACTTCTAAAAATCTAGATTGTTCATCATCAGTTTCATCACAATGCACATCAACAAGTTTGTTATATTTCAAGGCTAGTTCTATAGTCTTTTTAACTGACTTTTCTCCAAACTCTCTTGTATATTCAAAATGAGGTATAGCTCCTACTACATCGGCCCCCATCTTCAGTGCTTCTTCTACTAAAGCTTCTCCTCCTTTATATGCATACATACCTTCTTGAGGAAATGCTATTATCTGCATATCTACTATATCTCTCATCTCTTCTTTCAGCTCTAACATTGCCTTAAGTGATGTGAGTTTTGGATCTGTTACATCCACATGAGTTCTTATATATTGTATCCCACTTAAACCCTGCTTTTTTAAGGCTATTCTTGCTCTTGCCTTCACATCTTCTTTTGTTAGGTTAGCTTTAGAATCAGAGCATCTTTGTATCCCTTCAAATAGTGTTCCTGTAGAATTGGTAGCTCCTGGTGTAGAGCTGTATAGACGTAATCTAAATGTATGTGTGGTTCAACATAGGGAGGAACCATAAGATTTCCCTCTATATCTACTACCTTTATATCTTCTCCATACTTAAAGCTTAGATTTTCTCCTATATCCTTTATTATCCCATTTTCAACTAAGACATCTGATTTTTTATCATTACCTTTTAGTTTTGCATTTATAAAAAGTACTTTATTCATTTTTTCTCCTTTGTACTAAATTTCTATGATCCATTAGTACAATTTTTATATTTGACTAATAGTTTAATTATTTTTCTGTATAAGCTTTTACCCCTTCAGTATTAACAGTAAAATATCCTTCTGAAAGCCCATCACCAAGTCCTGAGTAGATTTCACCCTTCATATAAATAGCTACTTTTTTCACATTATAATTATATCCATAGGTATCGATGAGACTCTCTACAAGTCCACTCTCCGTTGCCGTTCCCAAAGTCATCTGTTTTGTGAAATCATCATTAAAATAAACCCTCAATACATCTCCATCAAGCTTAGCAGAAGAAACTCCTACTTTGTTTGTTAGGCATATGAATTTGTCATTTCCTTTAAAATCTTGAACAGCCTTAGTTAATGCTCCCACCTTTGCATTATCAGTAATTTCAATTTCTTTATCTACATAAAAAGTCTCCAACTTTTCTGCATCAAAAAAGAATAATCTACATTTTTCCTTCTTAACTTTTGATGTATTAGAATTATTATTCTGCTCTGCTTCTTCCTTAGGTAGATTTGTTTCTTCATTTTCTTTATCCTTGTTATTCTCTTCTGTAATAACAGGTGAATCATCCTTTTTACCGTCACTTTCACTGGACTTATTACATCCACCAAAAATAAATATAATTGATATAACTAAACAAACTGCCAAAAACCTTTTCTTCATCATTACTCCCCTTAATCACTTAATTATAATTACCATTATTATAACATAAGACACTAACACCTTTGATATCATTATCTTTTATTTAGTAATTGGGCTATCTACAAAGCGGACCTTTAAAATTATCTTACCTTTCTTTTAAACGTTCGGTAAAGGAATCAATATTCTCGATAGAATATATAGTTAAAGGCAGATTGCTTTGCTTTTCATCCTTATTAGTATATTTTTCAATATATCACTATTTAATTTGCAAAAATAGCCCTAACCAAAAAATATCAATGGTTAAGGCTATAAATCCAACTTTTTCTGCCCTAATTTTTACTTAAGCTTAATACCACCAATATCCACAATCCCATGTATCAAATGTTGGTATTCCATAACAATAGTCAAAAACATTTCTATAGTCTCTTATACAAAATATTCTGCAGTTCCATGGCCATGGATTTGAGCATCCTTGTACATCATCATCATCGTCTTCATCACAATCTCCAAAGACATCTTCCATTCTATCCATGAACTCTTCTTCATACCATGAATTTGCAGCACATCTATTATTACAACCACTCATTTTCTTAATCCTCCTTTGTATAATGAAATATACTATATTATATGGATGTCTTTAAAAAAATGTCCCTAGTTGTTGCATAAAAGGTATTTTTAGCTTCAAATAGAAAAGCTAAACTCCATCTGGAATTTAGCCTTTCTACCTTAACTATTAACTTTTCACTATTAACTTATTTCCCGTATTTTCTATGAAGTTTTACTCCGTCTAAATCTATAACTCTTAATGCTTCTTTTATAGTTCCTTCTACGGATTGCTCTGCATACTTATCTATAAGTTTTTGATCTCTTGGTTCATGAGTTAGAGATCCTGGTCCATTTATACAGCCACCTTTGCAAGCCATACCTTCTATAAAGTTATATTGAAGTTTTCCAAGCTTTAAAAGCATAAGAGCTTTATCTATCTCATCTATTCCATTACATACAAGTGGTTTGAACTCTAAATCTGTAAGTCCTTCTTCTTTGATAGCTTGAACTACAGCATCTTTAACTCCACTTGATCTCGCAAATACTCTACCAAATGGAGATGCATTTTCCATTGGCTCAGCTTCGCACTCTTCTACAACTATCTTATATGCATCAATCATTGCTTCTAGTTCTTCAAAAGTCATTACATAATCAACTGCATCTTTTAACTCTTCTGTACGTGCCTCTTCCTTCTTTGCTGTACATGGTCCTATGAATACTATCTTACAGTCCACATCAGTCTTTCTTATAAATCTTGCTATAGCAATCATTGGTGATACCATAGTAGATAAGTGCTCCGCAACTGCAGGGTGATTCTTTCTTACGTGGTCAACAAAAGCTGGACAGCAAGAAGTCATCATGCAAGCTTCTCCATTTTTTCCTACTCTTTCAGCAAATTCTAGAGATTCATAGTATGCAACTATATCAGCACCTAAGGCTGCTTCTATTACATCACTAAATCCCATTTTCTTTATAGCAGCTATTATTTGTCCTGCTTGAGCATGATATTGGCTAGCTATAGCTGGCGCCACAACAGCATATACCTTTTGTTTTTTGTCTTTTTTGTAAGCCTCTAAAGATTTTACTATTGGGATGATTTCACTTCTATCACTTATAGCTCCAAATGGACATTTATATGCACATGCACCACAGCTAGTACATTTGTCTCTATCTATATCAGCTTTTTTATCTTCCCTTATTCTTATAGCTTTACTTCCACATGCTTTCTTACATGGACGCATAACGTCTGATACAGCATTGAATGGGCATGCCTCTTTACATCTTCCACACTCTATACATTTCTTTTGGTCTATAACAGCTCTTCCGTTTTCTGTTTTTATAGCATCACGTGGACATACTTGAATACATTTATGAGCAAGACATCCTCTGCAAGCCTCTGTGATTTGAAATCTCTTTACTGGACATTCATCACAAGCTATGCTTAGGACATTTATTATACACTCATCTTCGTTTAATGGATCTGCTGCAACATCTATTCTTTGAGAAACTATTTCTCTCTCTTTATATACACAACATCTTGTTATAGGCTCATCACTTGATAGAATTTCCTTTGGCATCTTGTAACGACTCTCTACAAAGCTTCCATCTATAGTTCTTTCTATTATATCCTTTAATACCTTATATTTTATTAATTGCACTTGGCTTTCAAATTTTCTCATTTATTTATCTCCTCCTAATAGTACTTCACTTCAACAACTTTTCCTAAACCCTTCATTACATCTTCAAGTTCCATAAGCAATTTATACTTTATACTTAATTCTTCTGGAAAGTTTGGATTTTGGTGAGCTGGATTTACAGCTGTCCCTACAAGCATTTTTAGGTGAGTACAGTTCTCAAATAAAAGCTTTGCAAGCTTTGCAGAACCATCCTCTCCCTCTAAAGCAGTAAAATCCATTGATGATTTAACCTTTTTTAGTCGTTCAATTGTTGCTTTTATAGTGAGTACGCCCTCTGTTACAAGGTCAATACCTTTTATATATCCTATAGGCGGTATTTCCTTATTTATATACTCCATATCTATATTTAATTCCCTATTTAATTCTCTACAGGCTATATTTGAAGCTGTACCTCCACATATTACCTTCTTGCCTGAGGATTCAATAAGGTCTTTGATTACATTAGCATCTTTATCATGATTTTTAGGCGGCCCAGAAAACATTACTACATTCTTTGGCTTTACTAGCTTCATTACAGATACAGTAGCATCATCTCCTGGCTTTTTTAAATAAAGATTATCGCAGGTGGTCAGTATTCTATTCATTATATCTTTTGCTGACATTTTCTTTAGAGGCATCTTTTCAATAAATGCTGCTATCTCTTCCCATCGCCATCCTAAACTTAGTACAGTACCTACCCCTGCATGAACTACTCCATCACTTACAAGGATTAGGATATCATCTTCCTGTAATTTAAAGATACTCTCCTTTATTTTCCTATCATTTATCTCAATAGTATTTCCCTTTAGATTTTCTACCTTACCATTTCTTATTAGAAATAGGCTCGGATTATCAAATTCTGCTGCATATACAGTTCCCGTATTATCCACCTTTACGATAGTAAGAGTAGCATAGGCAAGCTTTCTCACATTGCAAACAGGTAGTGTGTGAGCAATTGTATCTACAACCTCTTCTATATGAAGTCCCTCTTTAAGCATTGTAATAGCAATTTTTGCTGTAAGAGTTGCTAATATATTTGCCTTTACACCGCTTCCTAGTCCATCTGACATAACGGCAATGGCATCTCTGTCAGAACGAAAAAATTCTACGGTATCACCACACAACTCTTCTCCAGCCTTGTTTAAACTGTCCGTTGCATAGTCTACGAAAAAACTCATTTTAAATCGACCTCTTCCCCTTGTACTAACCTTTTTAATTTGGTCAATGATACCTTTGTCTCTGCTGTAGTTTCTCCGAGGAGACTAGCTATCTCTTGAGCAACTGTCATCTGTTTGTCTATTACATGTTGAGCCATATCTATTGCATTTATCCTCATATTTTGAAGCTTTTCCTCTTGCTTTAAAGCTTTTGTGAAGTCATTTATGAGTACTAATATTATATTGGAATTTTCCACTTTTATAATGCTAGTAAGTACAGTTGCATTATTTGCATCCAAGTTCTGTCTTCTATTTATTATATTTTTGTCTGAAGAAATGCTTTCTTTTATAATGCTTGTATTCATGAACTTTCCAATGTTTGATCCAATAGCTGCTCCTTTAGTAGTAGTGAAAAACTTTTCAGCTGCTGAATTACAGTCTAAAACCTTTAACTTGTCATCTATAACTAATATTACTGTAGGTGTCATATCAAATATTATATTTGAAAAATTTTCCGCCTTTTGTTTCATAAATGGAAGACACATAGTGGGTTCTGCAAGACCATTATATACAGCTATAGCCTTCTGTCTACATGTAGAATAACCACAAGCTCCACAGTTAAGCTCATCTTCCCTTCTATACTTTCCTATGCTAGCCAGTATTGCTTTTATCTCATCCATACTTGGTCTTTTTAAAGTCTGAACTTTAGGTTCAAACTTCTTTTCCATATCTATATCATCTTCAGGCTCTATCTCCAAATAGAGTTTGTTAGTTTTTTCACAATTGTTGATGTATTTTTTCATATTTTGTTGTCTCTCATAAATTGTGGCCACATTTTGAGGCATAGCAGGTCCATCAAGGCATCCATGTCTGCACAAATTCATTTCTATGAGGACATCCTTAAATTTCCCTTCTCTCACTTTTTGAAGGACTTCTTTGCAGTCATTTATCCCATCAACATAAATAACTCCTGCCTTTATACCTCTGGTATTCATCTGATATACAGTTTCTCCAAAGATAGGAAATCTCTTTCCATAAGCTGATTTATCATCAAAAGGTATTTCCTTAAGGCTTGAGAATTCTATTCCCTCTTCCTTTAGCCAAATATCTAATTCATCAAAAGTTATGATAGCATCTACATCATTTTCTTCTTTTGCTTCTGATTTTTTAGCCACACATGGTCCTATAAATATTACCTTTGTGTCCTCTCCATATCTCTGCTTAATCATTTTTCCATGACATACCATAGGAGGTATCACCGGAATAAGATTTGGAATGACCTCTGGATAATATTTTTGAACTAGTTCATTGATAGATGGACAATATGTTGTAATATAACATTTGCCATCTTTTCTTTCAGCGTACTTCTCATATTCTCTACTAACTATCTGAGATGCTATTACTATCTCTTCTACATAATCAAAACCTAGTTTCTTTAGTGCTGCTACAATCTTAGGACTATTATGTCCAAAGGCTCCAACAAAAGTTGATCCTAAAGATACTACTGTTCTCTCTTTGTTTTTGAAGAAACCTTTTACTTTATCTAAATCACATTCTATATCTTTTGCATTTCTAGGACATGCTGTTACACACATTCCACAATGTATGCATCTATCTTCAATTATTTGAGCTTGGTCATTCTTAATCTTTATAGCATTTACTTCACATGTCCTAACGCAAGAATAACAATTTCTGCAGTTGGTTTCTAAAAATTTAATAATACCCATAGGATCATCCTCCTATAAGTCACATAAAATTTGGTTTTTAAATACCTCTTCTATGTTGTCCTTTGAAACACTTAGTATAGTTCCATCCCATTTTTCTACTGAAACAGCTTCTGTACAGTGTCCTAAGCAGAATGCTGCTTTTAGTGATATTCTATCTTCCACACCATTATCAATTATCAATTTCTTGAATCCCTCAATAACATCGTAAGAGCCTTTTAAGTGACATGCACTTCCAATACAAACTTTTAATTCTTTCATCACATTCACCCCTTCTTCCCCATTGTTTATTATATCTTTATTTTCTCAAAATTACGTAATTATTTCAAGTAATCTATCTCTCTTAATTCTCATTATATTGTTATTTTTTTATCATTTATACGTTTTCACTTGTTAATCATCTTTTCTTCTAGGTAGCTTCTATTCCATATAGAAATAAAGCACCTTTAAACTCTTCTTTGTTTAAGGCCATAACTTTCAGAATATCTCTAGGATTTTTTGTCTTCCCTACATCTTTCATTATTTTTGCCATAATAAGGACTCTTAACTTTGGGTTTAAAATATTTTTTATTCCCTGAAATATATCTATATTTTCCAAGTCACTAAAAGAAAACTTTTCATCATATTCAGTTTTCATAACTCCATAGTTTACTTCATCTTTAAAGCTTTGAGCCGTATATATCTTTATATAGTCAGCTTCAAATATATCGCCAGCTTTTTCTGCACATTGAAGTATGAATTTTTCTTCATTAGATTCCCCATTCAATAATATATTAAAGAACCTCATTAGTTCTTCTATGCAGCTGTATCTATTTATATTAGACTGATCCTTCTCTCCCTCCATAAGAAAAGTTTCATGCCTTAAATAGATGTGTCTTTGACTTCTTCTTTTTGCAAACTCTTCATCCATATATGAGTAAATTTCTTGAAATTTTTCATAGCATCTTTCCTCTATCTTTTCTACCTCTCCCTTTAAAAAAGTAAAACCTTTTCCCTCTAATACTTTAAAAGACTTCATAGCATCCATATATCCAAGGTCTATATTTTTCTTAATCTGACTGCTTTTAAAATCTATAATGGAACCTAAATCTCTATATGGACTTATCCTTACTACTTCCTTCTCACATCCTTCCCCATGTTCCTTTATAATTCCTATAGCTTTAAGATCCACAGCTATTATTTTGTCTGCTCCTTTACTAACCGCCATATTTATAGGAAGGTTATCATAGAAGCCTCCATCTATATACTTTTTTCCATCTATATCATGGGCTTTTACTAAAGGATATAGTGCTGAACTTGCCATTATATAATCTACTAGTTTTCCCTCTTCTATATCTTCTAAAAACACTGCTTTTTCCTTGTAGGCCTCCTTATCCACAGTCATTATTCCAAATTGAATTTTTGAATTTCTCACCATATCTTCATCTATGTTTTTCTCTAGCAGCTCCTTTAGTGGATTCATATTTAGCAAATCATTTTCTATAAATTTTTCTATAACTACATCCAGCTTTGATTTTTCTTCACTTTCCTCATAAATCCCGCCAAACACCATCTTATTCTCTATATTTAGCCATAGATCTAAGGCCTTTTCATATTCTCCTTGAGCTATTATTGCCCCATTTATAGCTCCAACTGACGTACCTGTAATTATATCTGCCTTTATGTCAAGCTCTCTCATAGCTTTCCATACTCCAATTTCATAGGACCCTCTAGCTCCTCCACCTCCAAGTACAAGTGCCAAAATCATAGAAAATTCCTCCATATTTATAATTTACTATTATATTATCCACATCTATTAGGATATGTTATTCACAAATAAGAAAACTCTATAAATATGTTTTAGATTGAAGTGACCCCCAAAAGTTAAATTTTTAGGTCTAACTTTTGGGGGTCACATCATTATTTATAGAATCTTTATTGTTTATCTTTTCTAATATTAAATTTATTTCTTATAACTCTTCACAATCTTCATAGCAGCTGTCTCTTTTGATAATTGATATACAAGAGCTTTCATATTGTCATTCAAAAGATTTCCATCAAGTGTTATAGCAAAATCATATTTATCATCAGTTAAAGATTTGATTTCTTTTATATTAACTTTATAGTCTCCAACCATTGATAAAATATTTCCTAGACTTCCACTTTGATCTGTAACTGATATTAGCATATCTATTCTATTATGCTCCTCGGACACCATAAGTTCTTGTGTTAACTCATTTAGCTTGTTCATTTCCTCTTTTCTAAGCTGCAATGTTTTTTTGTACTGATACATTCTGCTTACCGTCATGGTCTTTCTTATGAAAGCCTCATACTCCATAGCTATTGAAGGGTCAACACCTTGAAGAAGACTTTTTATGATTTGTGCTTCTCTATCTGGCTTCAGTATAACATCATAATTTTCAGCTTTGATTCTAGCAACTCCATCAGCAACTTTCATTCTTTCTTTGAAAAGTTCTTTAATCTCATTATCTACTCTATCAATTTCTTTTCTTATATCATTTAACAACATAATATTTCTAGCAAAGTCCCCCTTGAGGCTTCACTAAAATTCACCTCACTCTTTCATTATTTATTTAAGCTTTCATGCAAAACTTTTAATGTTGAATTTAAGTCACTGACACCAATTTGTCCTGGTGCAGAAGCTTTTCTTAGAGCTCCAAAAGTTACTGATGATCCGAAAACTTCACCTGCTATCCTGCTTATAGAACCAATACCTGACATAGACATAGTTATGATTGGAATCTCTCCAACTTCTTGATTCATCTCATTAGTTGCACTTAAAAGTTCTATGACATCATTAGGTCCTTTCGGCATAACTGCAATTTTAGCTATATCAGCTCCTAGCATCTGCATTCTTTTTAATCTTATTAATATCTCTTCTTTCCTAGGTGTATTTTGAAAATCATGATTAGATAGTATTACCTTGATTCCATGCTCATGACAATTTCCTATAAGCTCCCTTGCTATATCATCTCCCAAAAAAAGTTCTACATCAATTAAATCTATATTCTTATCTTCTGCCACACATCGATTTAGCATTTTGTAATATTCTATAGATATGTTTCCTGCTCCTCCCTCTGCTTTGGTGCGGAACGTAAATAGTATAGGAATATCATAAAGAATTTTTCTTATAGCTCCTATAGCTTCCTTCACTTTTAGAGTATCATGAACTTCATCAAAAAAATCTGCTCTCCACTCCACTATATCAAGAGGTACTGTTTTTAAAACATGGGCTTCTTTCTTTAGTTCCTCTAGATTTTCACCTGTCATAGAAACACAAACCTTAGGAATTCCTTCACCTATTTTAATATTTTTAACTTCTACAATACGTTTCATATCTCTTCCCCCAAGCTGCTCCTTAAGAACTCAGTATTATTTTATCATTATAACAAAATTATCATAATAATTTAACATTTTTCTTTTTACTTATGCCGACATAAAAAACGGACCTAAACTCGATTTGAGTTAGGCCCTGTTGTTAGATGGATGTAAGTTTTTTGCTATATATCCATTTTATTTGAAATATCTATTTAATAATCCCTTGAATGCCATTCCATGTCTTGCTTCATCTTTGCACATTTCATGTACTGTGTCATGTATTGCATCTAATCCTAATTGCTTAGCTAATGTAGCAAGGTCTTTCTTTCCTTGGCATGCTCCGTGCTCTGCATCTACTCTCATTTGAAGATTCTTCTTTGTATCTGCTGCAACTACTTCTCCTAATAATTCTGCGAATTTTGCTGCGTGCTCTGCTTCTTCA
>JALEZF010000036.1 GCA_022773025.1 Clostridium sp.
ACTGGAATGACAGCGAGGACATTTTATATTAGCTTTGTTCATTGCTCTTCTCTCCTTTCTGTGGGGGATATTTAGTATTGAGCAAACTTATTATATTTCCAAAGGTTGAGAAGTGCAATGTTCATATAACTTAACAGAACGACCATATTTAAAGGGGGAAATTTATATGAAAAAGAAAAGTATTGCTCTTTTACTAAGTGCCTTAATGACTGTATCAGTTTTTGCAGGCTGTGGTGAAAAGGCAGATAAAGATGCAGCAGCAGATAAAAAAGTTCTTAAGATTGCAGCATTTGAGGGAGGATATGGAAAAGTTTATTGGGAAAAGTTAAAAGAAAACTTTGAAAAGTCTCATGAAGGTGTAACTGTAGAGCTTACAGTAGCTTCTAACTTAGAAGAAACTATACGACCTCAGATTCAAGCTGGTAATGTGCCAGATTTAATCTATTTAGCAACTGGAAGACCAGATGCGCTAACTGAAACTTTTATAAAAGAACAGTCTTTAACTGACATATCAGCTTTATTAGATATGACAGTACCAGGAGAAAGCGTAAAAGTTAAGGACAAGTTATTACCAGGCTTTGTAGGAAACTCAGTAACAAGTCCATATGGAGATGGAAAAACATATTTAGCACCATTATTCTACGGACCAACAGGGCTATTCTACAACAAAGCATTATTTAAAGAAAAAGGATATGAAGTTCCAAAGACTTGGGATGAAATGTTCGCATTAGGAGATAAAGCAAAGAAAGATGGAATTTCATTATTCTCATATGCAACAGCAGGATATTTCGACTGTGCACTTCCACCTATCATAGCAAGTGAAGGCGGACAAGATGCTGTAAAAGCACTATACAGTTATGGTGAAGGTTTTTGGAATACAGAAGCAGCTAAAAAGGGATTAGAAACAATTGCAAAGATGAAGGATTATTTAGAGCCATCAGTAGTTGCAAATGCAAATAATCAGAACTTTAAGAAGAATCAACAATTAGTTTTAGACAACAAAGCTTTATTTATACCAAATGGTAGCTGGTTACCAAGTGAAATGAAAGATGCTCCAAGAGCAGATGGTTTTGAGTGGGGATTCATGGCTTACCCAGCAACTAAGGATGGTGGAAAGCAATACTCCGTTAACTTTATAGAACAAATGTATGTACCAAAAGATGCTAAGAATGCTGATTTAGCAATGGAATTTATGGCTTATATGTATAGCGATGAAGCTGTTAAAATAATAGCTGAAAATGCTAAGGGTGTTGTACCAGTTAAGGGTGCTATAGATTTAGCAAAATCTTATTTAGATCCAACACAAGTTGAGCTATTCCAAGTTTATGACAAGGGAGCACTACCAGTTATAGAGAACTTTGTAGCAACAACACCAGTAGAAGGATTAAACTACTCAGATGTATATGTTGGAACAATAGATTCAATAATGACTGGAAAGAAGACAGTTTCAGATTGGCAAAAATCTCTTGTTGAAGCTAGTGACAAGCTTAGAGCAGCAATAATTAAGTAATTTAAAAGAGATATGGGGGTGTTTATAAAATGGACATCCCCATAATTATAAAGATATTTGAATTTTCTGTGAAAGGTAGAGTGTATAGATATGGCAAGTTTATCATTAAAAAATATAGAAAAGATTTATGACAATGGATTTAAAGCAGTCCAAAATTTCAACTTAGAAATAGCGGATAAGGAATTTATAGTTTTTGTTGGACCTTCAGGTTGTGGTAAATCAACAACATTGAGAATGATAGCAGGCTTAGAAGATATAACTAAAGGAGAATTATATATAGGTGATACGCTTGTTAATGATGTTGAGCCAAAGGATAGAGATATTGCCATGGTGTTTCAAAACTATGCATTATACCCACATATGACTGTTTATGACAATATGGCTTTTGGACTTCAAATAAGGAAGGTAGACAAAAAAGATATAGATCAAAAGGTAAAATCAGCAGCAAAAATATTAGATATAGAGCATTTATTAGAGAGAAAGCCAAAAGCATTATCTGGAGGACAAAGACAGAGGGTAGCTATGGGAAGAGCTATAGTTAGAAATCCTAAAGTATTCTTAATGGATGAACCTCTATCAAATCTTGATGCAAAACTAAGAGTTCAAATGAGAACTGAGATATCAAAACTTTCAAAGAAACTCGATAGTACATTCATATATGTAACCCATGACCAGACAGAAGCTATGACTTTAGGAACTAGAATTGTTGTTATGAAAGATGGAGTAGTTCAGCAGGTTGCAACTCCAAAAGAAATTTATAATCATCCAGCAAATCAATTTGTAGCTGGATTTATAGGAAGTCCACAAATGAATTTTATGTATGGAAAGATAATTGAAAGAGGTGGCAATGTTTACCTTGAGACATTAGGAAAAGAAATAGAAATGTCATCTGAAAGAACAGGACTTTTAAAAGCATCAAATAATATAGGCAAAAATGTACTAGTAGGAATAAGACCTGAAAATATAGTTTGCGTAAATGATGATTTTAAGGGAGAAAGTCCAGTATTTAAAGCACAGGTAGAAGTCTCTGAAAATTTAGGAGCTGAAGTATTTCTTTATACAAAGATAATGGATAGAAATATAACTATAAAGAGACCTGAAGAAGATGGATTAGAAAATAAGGAAAGCGTATCTTTCGTTATGAATATAGAAAAATTACATGTATTTAATGAAGAGGATCAAGTAACAATCTTTTAAGGAGGGATGTTATGTATTACTTAGGTGTTGATGGTGGAGGAACAAAAACTAGATATATTTTGATTGATGAAAATTTTAATACAAAAGTAGATATAGAAAGAGGAACCATTCATATACACCAGATTGGCATAGAAGGACTTAAAAGAGAAATTACCACTGCGGTTCATGATATATGTGACAGGGCAAAAATTTCCTTGAGTGAAATAGAAAATATTTTTCTTGCTATTCCTGGATATGGTGAAAGTGAAAATGATAAGAAGATTATAGATGATGCTCTTAAAGAAATACTAAAGGGAGTTAATTATAGAGCAGATAATGACTGCGTTGCTGGATGGGCGGCAGGTACAGGTTGCAAAGAAGGCATAAATATAGTTGCAGGCACAGGAAGTATAGCTTTTGGAAAAAATAGATTTGGAAAGACTGCAAGATGTGGTGGCTGGGGATATTCAATAGGTGATGATGGGGGAGCTTATTGGATTGCTATAAAGCTTTTAAATGAATATACTAAAGAGAAAGATGGAAGAAAACCAAGAACTAAACTTGTAGATATAGTAGATAACGAATATGGAATCGATAAATATTTTGGAATAGTTGATATGGTCTATAATAAATATAATCTTTCTAGAACTGATATAGCATCTGTTGCTAAAACCACATATTTAGGAGCTTTAGAAGGAGTAGAAGAATGCATAAAAATATATGAGGAAGCAGCCGGAGAGTTATTCAGGCATATAAAATCCTTATCTCAGGAATTAGACTTTAAGGATGATTTTATAGTGTCCTATACAGGAAGTGTATTTAAAGCTGGAGATTTTATATTGGAGCCAATGAGAAAGCTTATAGAAAAGGAAAACATCAATTGTATTTTATCACCACCAAAACTTGAACCATGGAATGGAGCAGCGTTAATGGCGTATGTAGAGTCGGGAAAGGAAATTCCGAAACAAGTTACATTTAATAAATCTTTTAAGTAAGAAAGAATCCTCTATGAATTTGTTATAATATCATAGAGGATTTATTCAAAAGATAAATAATGAATAGAAAATGTTTGAATTACTTTGATTTTACTGTATAATTAAACAAAGCACTATATACACAACATATAATAAAATTAAAAAATATATGTATAATATAAATAAATATTACAAAAAGTATGTAGTGAAAATATGCTTAGGGTGGGTGATGTTATGCAATGTTTGACTTCCATGGAGGAACTATACAAAGAGGTCCTAGAAAACCCCATGTTACTGGTATACAGTAGTGGAGGAATGTGCAGCGTATGTACTGTGCTGAAAGGCAAGGTTAAGATTATGGTGCATAAATATCCTAAGATGAAAGCAGTTGAGATTGATGGAGATGAACATCCAGAAATCACTTCTCAACTAAGTATATTCACTTTGCCAGCAATAGTTATATACATAAATGGCAAAGAGGTGTTAAGAGAAGCTAGAAATATTAGCTTAGAACTCTTAGATGAAAAGATATCAAGGCTATATGACTTGCTATATAATTAATATTATGATTCCATTTCAGATGCTGGATTTATGTAGCACCTTGATTAAAAAAGATTAAAAATCTGATTATCCGCATAAATACAGGGACTTTAAGCAATATGAATGAAAATACAAAAGAAATTTACAACTAATTTACTACGATTGAAAGAACCTTGATACGACAAAGAAAACAGCATAAAGAAAAGCAAAATTGGCATTTCATATAAGATTATGAAATGTCTTTTTTTTGCTGTAACACAGCATAACTGTCCTTTTTCTGCTTGATTATCTACCATTTTTTAGAACATGGATTGTCAAGAGCCTGTTGCGTAAGCAATGCTTGCACTCTTGATAAGGCATGGTATGAAAAATATTCTGACAGATAGTAGAAAAATAATGACTACTTAATTTTTTGATGATATACTCTAATAAATAGAGATTAGAAGTTTTGGAGGGATACTGTATGAAATATATAGGAGCAATTATAACAACATATATTGTTTTATTTGTTTTGGACATAGTGCAAAAAAGAAATCATAAGCGAACACAATCTTTAAAAAAATTTACGGTTAGGACAATAACTGATGTAAGTATAGTTTGTGCTGTTGGAGCTATTTTTGTGATTGGTGCAATGGTATTTGCACTAATAGACGAACCTGAAGTATTTAAGAAAAATACTTTTATTATGATTATACTTGTTGCTTTTTTAGGACTGATGTTTTTTGGAATGATTGCACCACTCAAAGGTGTTTGGGATATTTGTGTAGACGGCAATGATGTTACTGTTATAAAGGCATTTCTATTTAAAAGTCATTGGAAAATATCAGATATATCATATTGTAAAATGAAACGTGGTGGTATGAATGTGTACATTAATGGAAGAAAGAAAAAAGCATTTTTTGTTGATGCTATGACAGACCACTTCGATAATTTCATAAAACGAATGGAAAAAGAGGGGAAAGAGATTATTGTTCCAGAACCAAAAGAGTTCAGCGATTAAAAAACAAATCCTAAAATTTTAGGTTATCGTATCACTATATTTATGTAAAACTTATCTATATGGGAGAAGAATATTATGGATTTTGTTATATTTAGATTGTTTATACGAGTTTCATTATTTGTTATAGCTTTAATTGCTTGTATTATCTATCTTATCAAAAAGAGAAAGCTCGTTTATTCGATATTTTTTGATAATGATATTGTCAATATTACACCGCATACACTAAGACATACATTCTGTACGAGATTAGCACAAAAGAATATGAACCCAAAGAATTTACAGTACATTATGGGACATTCCAACATAACAATCACACTCAACTTATACGCTCATGCCTCAGAAGTTGGAGCAAATAAAGAAATGAGAAGTATGATAGCGTGATTTACAACGAAATGTACAACGATTGAGAGTGAAGATATGCGTAGTGTAGACCTAGTTCTGCGGTAGGTTGAGAAAATGAAAAAAGCCGATAAACCTTGAAAAACAAGGATATATCAGCAATTCAAGAACTTATGAGAAGATATGGAAAAAGTTAATACTTTTTTAAGGATAAAATTCCTTTAAAATCAATTTCAAGAGCTTTATTCACTGTTTCAACTTTTGTAACTTGTAGTTGATTTAAAGCAGGAAAAGATAAGATTATATCACCGCTGTCTTTATTAAATTGAAAAAATAAATTATCTTCTAGATTTTCAAATAAAACTTCTTTAGGAATGTTAAAAAATCCTATTTTCCCTTCTTCATAATGAAAAACGCCTTTTTCACCTTTATTGTAAGCAGTAAATGAGAGTTTTCCTCCTATAGGAAGATTATGATACTTTCCATTAAGATATATTGTTATATGGTCATCTAATATTTTAACTGAAATACCATTTAGATATTCTTTAGCTTCAGGAAGCTCATTAATAGTGGTTATAAAAATATCTGTAAGTTCTTCTTCCGTAAATTTTGTTCGAGACTCTACAGATATTTCACTAAGCGAAAATTTAAAGTCCTTTGGAATAAACTTTAAAGCTATATCTGAAGTTGATAAGGTGATTTTAGAATTTATGGATTTTGTTTCAGTTTTAGGATAAAAATAATTATAGTAGCAGAATATCAATATGACGGATAATATTACAATAAGGGAAAGTAATATTAAAAAAAACTTTTTGATTTTAGTATTATTTTTCATATATTTGTCTCCTTTATATAAATTATGATATAGTAAGTATAAATTTTCAAGTATGTACTAAAGAAATATGATATTTTTTAAAGGTAGAAATGGAGGAATTGCTTATGAAAAAAATAGCTGCATTTTTTGATATTGATGGAACTATATATAGGGAAGGTCTTATAACTGAGGTTTTCAAGAAAATTATAAAATATGAATTGGTTGATGAAAATAAGTGGTATAAAGATGTTCGTCCATCTTTTATAAAATGGGATAAAAGACAAGGAGACTATGATGATTATCTTTTGAAGATGGTTGACATCTACAAGGAAGCCATAGAAGGGATAAATAGGTACCATATCGATTATATCGCTAAGAAGGTAATAGAGCAAAAGGGAGACAGGGTCTACACCTTTACTAGGGAAAGGATAAAGTGGCACAAGGATCAGGGGCATGTAGTTATAGCTATATCTGGTTCGCCTATAGAACTTGTAAGTGAAATGAGTAAAAAGTACAATATGGATGATTTTAGAGGAACCATATATGGACTTAATGAAGACGATACTTACAATAGAGATATAATACCTATGTGGGATTCTGAAAGCAAACAAAAAGCTATTAATGAATTATCTAAAAAGTATGATATAGATTTAGATAACAGCTATGCTTATGGAGATACGTCAGGAGATTTCACTATGTTTCAGAATGTTGGAATACCTTATGCTATAAATCCAACAAGGGAACTGCTTACAAAGATCATGGATGATGAAGACATAAGAGAAAAGATAAATGTTATAGTTGAAAGAAAAGATGTAACCTACAAGATGGATATAAACTGTTTAAATCTATTGTAGAGCTATGACTGCCTATGAAGAGGAGCAAAGACTCTTTTATAGGCAGTTATTTCTATATGTATTAATTTTTTCTGAACATAACTATAAATTTTATATGGATGATATAATCATAGTATATAGAATTATGATTAAAAGAACTTATAATAATCGTTAGATGATATGAGAAGCGTAAATTTTTAGTCAGCATTAGAAGTGTATATGGAGGATTGAATTAAATGAGCAAATATATAGAGTTTTCCGGGGTGGAAAAGATTTATAAGATGGGAGAAGTTGAGATTAAAGCCTTAAATGGAGTAGATTTTTCTATAGATAAAGGTGAATTTGTAATAGTTGCAGGAGCCAGTGGTGCAGGTAAAAGTACAATTCTTAATATCTTAGGGGGAATGGACAGCGTCAGTACTGGAAAGGTATTCGTAGATGGAAGTGAAGTAAGTAGTTTTAACCCAGTAGAACTTACTACTTATAGAAGATATGATATAGGCTTTGTATTTCAATTTTATAATTTAGTTCAAAATCTTACGGCTGTAGAAAATGTAGAATTAGCAACTGAAATCTGTAAAAATCCGTTAGATGCAGAGGAAATGCTAGAAGCTGTAGGTCTTGGTCATAGAAAAGGAAACTTCCCAGCACAGCTTTCAGGTGGAGAACAGCAAAGAGTTGCTATAGCTCGTGCTTTAGCCAAAAATCCAAAGCTTCTCCTTTGTGATGAGCCTACAGGAGCCTTGGATTACAATACAGGAAAGGCTATACTTAAGCTTCTTCAAGACATGAATAGAGAAATGGGGATGACAGTAGTTGTAATAACTCATAACCTAGCCTTGACACCTATGGGAGATAAGGTAATAAGGGTTAGAAGCGGAAAAGTTCATAGCATAACCATAAATGAAAATCCAACACCAGTGGAAAGGATTGAGTGGTAAGATGAAGACTCCATTATTTAAAAGCACTCTGAGAGAAATTAAAGGATCCTTAGGAAGGTTTCTATCTATATTTTTTATAGTGACTTTAGGAGTGTCATTTTTTTCAGGGATAAATGCTTCTGCACCAGACATGAAAGCTACAGCAGATAGATATTTTGACAAATACAATCTCATGGACCTTCAAATAATGTCTACCTTAGGATTAGATGAAGAAGATATAAAAGCTATAGAAGACATAGATGAAGTAAAGGCAGTTATGAAAGGCTATTCTCTTGATGCTATAGCCGTAAGGGGCAACAGCCAATCTGTGCTTAGAGTTCATGGCATACCTTTAGATAAGTCTCTAGAGGATGACAGTTATATAAATAGACCTAGGCTTATGGAGGGAAGACTGCCAGAAAAATCAGGGGAATGTGTGGTTGAAGAAGATACCTTTGGAAAGGATTTTATAAAGCTTGGAGATACTATAAAGCTATCTCTTGGCAGTGACAGCGATATAAAGGAAAGTTTAAAAACTGATGAATATAAAGTTGTAGGAGTGGTTAATAGCCCCTATTATTCCACTTATGAAAAAGGAAACAGCAACATTGGTAGTGGCAAGATATCACAATATATAATGGTACCAGAGGATGATTTTTCTCTTCCGGTATATACTGAAGCCAATGTAATTTTAAAAGGGGCTAAAGAACTATTTACTTATGGGGAAG
>JALEZF010000040.1 GCA_022773025.1 Clostridium sp.
TTTTTACGTGATTCTGTGTTATTATTTTGATAGTCCATAGTGATTATCCTCCGTGTTGATTTTGTTTAGCAATTAAATCATAACACAGATAATCCACTATGGATTTTTTTTATTAGTTCAATTTCATTTTACAACAAGTCAAAAAAATTTTAGGAGAAATGCGTGTGAAAAATAAAATGAAACCAATATTTAGAGGCAATAGCTTTGTTTTGATAATAGTAACCCTTCAATTCATCGGAAGTATAGTTTTGGGGAGTACTATAGGAGATAAATTGACGACAGGTCAGCTTTTAGTTTTTAGTCAAGTAGCATTCCTTTTAATTCCTACGGTAATATATTTTATGGTTACAAAGAAACCTATAAAAGAAACTCTTAAACTGAATAAACTTTATGTGACAGATATAATATGCCTTATAGCAATAGGAATTTTATGTTATCCTATAGCTGGCTTATGTGCAAACATATCTAGCATATTTTTTGAGAACAACGTGCAGGCCGTGGTGAATGAGCTTGAAGGAACATCTTATATTACGCTTATAGGAATAATGGCACTTACTCCAGCCCTATGTGAGGAACTTGTTATGAGAGGGGTAGTCCTTAGCGAGTACAAATATAAAACTACATTTAAAGCAGCAGTGATGAATGGAATAATCTTTGGTCTTATGCATTTAAGTGGACAGCAATTTTTATATGCAGCGATTTTAGGGTTTGTATTTGCATATATAGTTAGAGTTACAGGAAGTTTGTTCTCAACTATGATAGTTCATTTTGTTTTTAATGGATTCAATATGACGGTATCTTATTTTGCTACTAAATTTCAAAGTGACGCTGTGATGGAAACTGGACCTATGACTGTAGATGTTTTTCTAAGTGCTATAATAACTCTTTCTATAATATCAGTTATAAGTGGAACAATCATATGGTTTCTTATAAGAAGTATGAAAAAGAAGAGAGAAAAGCTTAATTTAGATCCATCCCGCCATGATGAGAATGAAGAAGATAATTTTTTAGATGAGATATGGGAATATAAAAAAGAAACTATGGTAAATTTACCCTTTATTTTACTTGTGATATTTAATATTGTATTTATTAAACTTTTTGAATAAAACTATTATGGTACAGATTTTACCAAATATAGTTGTCATTGTTGTTTAGAGATGATATAATTTCATTATAGTAAGAAGTAAGTTGATAGATTACTAAGAAAGCAGGAAAAATTTAATTATTTTGTCAAGCAAATTTTAGTTATTATATACCCCTACAAAATGGAGTCCTTAGGAACAAGCACCTAGGACTCCGTTTTCTTTTTTGGTGAATATGTCGGAATATAGCTTGATGTGTCAAAATTCGCAAGTCTAATAAAGCTATTTGCCTTAGCTTCTTTAAAGAAAATATACAAATATGCGCTTATTGCATCTTGAGCATAACTCATTGTAGAATCAGCACTAAGTCCCCATTTATCATAATCTTCAAGAATTATGCTGTATGTTCCCCAAGACTCATATTTTTTTGCCGTAGCGTAGTCTTTCATATTGTAAGCATTAGCAGCACATCTTTCTGCTAAAGTATTTAATGATTTTGTGAAACTCATATTCATATAATCTTGATATAAAGTTCCATTAGAAATTTTGAACTTGCTTCTGTTTTTATCAGCCCACTTTTCATACTTTACATGATTAGAATTGATAGCTGTAAGGTTTGAAGCATGATGAGGCTCATTTATATCCTCAAGATAATGTATGGCACGACCTAGATGCTCGAAGGCTTCATGCTTGTCATGGGTGAAAAGTTCCAAGGCAAGCTGGCTGTGCTGAATAAACTTATCCTTTGCAGTGTCACCAACAAGAGCGTAATTTTTCTTGAAGATGTAATGATAAAAGTGATGAACATAAAGAAATTCATTTTCATCAATATCAGGAGCATCAGAACCATTTAAAATCACATGAACGTAAGGATATATTATATCGTCATAATCAGCCCCAACATCATTTAGAAAAAGTTTTATTCCTCTAGCACACAAGTACTGGTGAGTGTGATCTATGCCACCACTTTCCCATCTGGCATTTTCGGTATCATTATGAAATAATGGTTCAAAACCTTTGCCACTGCCCATGATATCATCACTACCATTAGAAATCTCCTCAAGCTTTTCTTTGTTGAAGGAAGTAGATATGGGATTATACGTCCCTTGTTTTGGCATCTCAGTTTTGCTATAAGCAGAGGTACAGGGAGCCGAAATACCACAAATTAAAGTACAACAAATAAATAAAGATAATAAAGCTCGTTTCATATTTATCATTCTCCCAAAAATTTTAAAGTGTCATATAGATACTATCTCCAATATTGCCATAGGATATTTACTAAAGGTAAAAATAGAGTTTGAGATTTTTTCGATTTTTAAATATAATAAACTAAGAATGTCATTTACGTGAGGGGAGAAATTAATGAGTATACTAACAGTAAAGAACTTAAGTCATGGCTTTGGTGACAGAGCTATATTTGATGACGTATCATTTAGACTTTTAAAAGGTGAGCATATAGGCTTTATAGGAGCTAATGGAGAAGGAAAGTCCACCTTTATGAATATAATAACAGGGAAGCTTATGCCAGATGAGGGAAGTGTAGAATGGAGCAACAGAGTAAGAGTAGGGTACATGGACCAGCATGCAGCTCTTGAAAAAGGAAATACCATAAGAGATATACTTAGGGATGCCTTCAAATATCTTTTTGATATGGAAGAGGAAATTCTAAAAATATCAGACAAGATGGCAGAAGCCACACCAGAAGAGCTTGAGAAGCTTTTAGAGGATATGGGAACACTTCAAGATATATTAGACCACAGCGGATTTTACACCATAGATGCAAAAATTGAAGAGGTTGCAGCAGGTTTGGGGCTTAAAGATGTTGGCTTAGACAAAGACGTAACGGATCTAAGTGGAGGACAAAGAACTAAAGTATTACTTGCAAAGCTTCTTCTTGAAAATCCAGATATACTACTTTTAGATGAGCCTACAAACTACCTTGATGAAGCGCATATCGAGTGGCTTAAGAGATATCTACAAAATTACGAAAACGCCTTTATCTTGATATCTCACGATATACCATTCTTAAACAGTGTAATAAACCTTATCTATCATGTTGAAAATCTTAAAATAACAAGATATGTTGGAGACTATGACAACTTTAAGAGAATACATGAAGCAAATAAAAAGCAGCTTGAAGCAGCTTACGAAAGACAGCAGCAGGAGATAGCAAAGCTTGAAGATTTCGTTGCTAGAAACAAGGCAAGAGTCGCTACAACAGGAATGGCTAGAGCAAGACAAAAGAAGCTAGACAAGATGGAGAGAATAGAGCTTGCAGGAGAAAAGCCAAAGCCAGAATTTAACTTTAAGGAGTCTAGGACTTCAGGAAAGGTTATCTTTGAAACTAAAGATTTAGTTATAGGTTATGACAGCCCACTTACAAAGCCTCTTAACCTAAAAATGGAGAGAGGACAAAAGATAGCATTAGTTGGAGCAAATGGTCTTGGAAAGACAACGCTTCTAAGAAGCCTTATGGGATTCATAAATCCTTTAGAGGGGGAAGTGACACTAGGTGATTATCAAGAAATCGGATACTTCGAGCAGGAAATAAAGGATGCAAACTACAAGACTTGTATAGAAGAGGTTTGGCAGGACTTCCCTAGCTTCACACAATATGAAGTTAGATCAGCCCTTGCAAAATGCGGACTTACTACAAAGCATATAGAAAGTAAGGTTGTAGTCCTAAGCGGAGGAGAGCAAGCAAAAGTAAGACTTTGTAAGCTTATCAACAAGCCAAGCAACATCCTTATCCTAGACGAGCCGACAAACCACCTTGATGTAGAAGCAAAAGATGAATTAAAAAGAGCATTAAATGACTACAAAGGAACAATCCTTCTAGTATGCCACGAACCAGAGTTTTATAGAGATGTAGTTAATGAGGTGTGGAACTGCGAGGATTGGACATTAAAAATAACATAATGCATATAAAAAGAAGCACGAAAGTGCTTCTTTTTATATCAGTTTGTTGAAAAACCCCCTGTTTAAAAACAGAGGGTTTTTCTATTATTAGTTGTGGATAAAATTTAAGATTAAAAATATTATCGAAATTAATAATATAATATGAAAATAACAAAGATAGTCTTGTTGCTATCTTCT